>NZ_JBBPHP010000026.1:0-96976 GCF_038039535.1 Catalinimonas locisalis
AGCTGGGTACATACCGACTCATAAGCGGCTGCTTCCACATGACCTTTGGTCACATCTACCCCTTCAGGATGAATGCCAAATACTTTCTCAGCATCTTCTTCATTGCCCAGGATGACATCGCAGCCTTCTACCAGCTCAGGCATTACTTCAGAGGCTTTCTTGCCGTATTTCCAGAGGTTTTTGCGGTAGTTGAGATCAGTAGAAACAGTGATACCTTTGGCATTGGCAGCTTTGACCCCTTCCAGGCAGACATCGGCAGCTCCTTGAGAAACAGCAGGTGTGATGCCTGTCCAGTGAAACCATTCAGCACCTTCCAGGGCTTTGACCCAGTCAATCATGCCGGGCTGGATTTCAGAAAGGGCAGAGTTGGCTCGGTCATAAACGACCTTGCTACCACGGGTAACTGCTCCGGATTCCAGGAAGTAGATCCCCAGGCGATCGCCTCCAAAGGCAATGTGGTCAGTGCCGACATTGTATTTTCTAAGAGTAGAAAGCGCGGCAGCACCAATATCATTATTAGGTAAGCGGGTGATAAACTGAGGTGACAGGCCATAGTTGGCCAGTGAAACAGCGACATTGGCTTCTCCACCACCGTAGGTAGCTTCAAACTCAGTGGCCTGGATGAAGCGCAGGTAGCTGGGGGTAGCCAGTCGCAACATGATTTCTCCAAAAGTGACTACTTTTTTACTCATAGGTCTAGCAGGATGTGATTAGTGTTTACTTAAATTTTATCTGAAAAAATTAATCAAAAGCAAAAAATGCTTTTGCATTGTTGTAGCATATGTTTTCAACGGTTTGCCCCAGCAATTCCATATCATAAGGCAGTTCGCCATTGACTACATCGTTGCCGAGCAAGTTACAGAGAATTCTGCGGAAATATTCGTGTCGTGGATAAGAAAGAAAACTTCTGGAATCAGTAAGCATGCCTACAAAACGACTTAATAGTCCCAGGTTTGAAAGGGCATTTATCTGCATTTCCATACCCTCTTTCTGATCCAGAAACCACCAGCCCGATCCAAACTGCATTTTGCCGGGAGTGGATCCATCATTGAAGTTGCCGATCATGGTGCCTACCAGATAATTATCTCTGGGGTTAAGGTTGTAAATGATCGTTTTTGCAAGCTGGTCTGTAGCGTCAAGTTTATCAAAGAAACGAGACATGGGTGTACCGATACGATAGTCACCAATAGAGTCAAAGCCGGTATCAGGGCCTAATTCCCGCATCATACGGCTGTTATTATTACGCATTGCACCCACATGAAACTGTTGCGTCCAGCCTTTTTCATGATCCATGATAGCCAACTGATACAAAATAGCTGACTTTAACTTAAGTATAGCTGATTCATCAAGTGCTTTGCCTGATCTTACTTGCTCAAAGTATTTTTCAACCTCTTCATTTGAATAATCTTCAGCAATGAAATTGTTAATGCCATGATCAGAAAGCCTGCAACCTGCTTTAGCGAAAAAGTCGTGCCTTTTTTTCAGCGCATCCAGTAAATCCTGATAACGGCTGATGCTGGTATCTGAAGCTTGTTCCAGTTTACTCAGGTAATTATTATAAGTCTCAGGATCATCAACGGTCATAGCTTTATCAGCGCGGAAAGTAGGCAGGATTTTAATTTCAAAACCGTCTTCTTTAAGCTTCGCATGATGCTCAAGACTATCAGTAGGGTCATCAGTAGTACATACTACCTTTACATTCATTTTTCTGAGGATGTTTCGCGTACTCATTTGATCATCCTGAAGCTGCTCATTGCACTGATGATAAATTTGCTTAGCGGTATTACCGTTTAGCAGTGTATCAATGCCAAAGTACCTTTGCAGTTCAAGGTGTGTCCAGTGATAAAGTGGGTTGCGAAGTGTATAAGGGACTGTTTCAGCATAGTGCAAAAATTTCTCATAATCATCCGCATCACCAGTACAGTATTTTTCATCTACACCATTGGTCCGCATGGCACGCCATTTATAATGGTCGCCATACAGCCAGATTTCAGTTAAATTTTTAAACTTCTTGTCGGCAGCAATCTGGTCAGGGGGCAGGTGACAGTGATAATCAATGATTGGCGTATGCTCAGCATGCTTTTCAAATAACTGTTGAGCGACTTCTGATTGCAGTAAAAAATCTTTATCTAAAAAAGCCTTCATATGTCAATTTTCGTAATAAGTGAAGTTATGCAATAGGTTGCATTACAAAACTAATAATAATAATCACTTTTCATGCATGTCTACTTATCTTCTTAGGAATTTCAAATGATATATGAATAATTGAAAAATCTCAAGTCAAGAAAGTGGTTTTTCTGTCAGTATCGGATTGAAATTCTCTCTAGTTTCAAAGGTATTGGATAATAAAAATTGCAATAACTTCGTAACCTCATTGATTGTACGCGCAGGACGCTGCTTATAATCTTTTTCATAAGCAGATATATATACTCCTTGCAAAATGTTAATTTGAAATACTCCCTCATTGCTAAGTTTTACCTTTACCGGAATAATTTGTAATGACAAAGAAAAGTCAAACACAGAAGCTGTATGAAAAGCTAATTTAGCCACACTTTTATCTGCCTTTGAAGAAATAGCATAATCGGAATTGGAAAAAAAAACGAGTGTTTGGTTTCTTGTAATCAATTCTCTGGGAACTTTCCAAATTGAATTTAAGTGTGCTCTAGGGTTTGAAACTTTCCTGACTGAATGTAATTGGTGAATATGTAAAACTTTATAAAATGATGATTTAAGAAAGCTTTCTTTCTTTTGGGTGGGAAATATGAATCTGAGAGAGCCGGGAAGTTTTGCAGTTAAATATAAAGCAGTTCTCACTATTTCACGAGTATCACAAACTAGCATGAAAGGAGTATGGGAGGGTAGAGTCTCCGGAGAGCTTATCTTTACCTTAGGTTTAAAGAGGCGCATGTAGCAGCGAAGAAAGATACCGATAGTGCTATAAACCATAGTGGAGGAAATGACTAAAAAGGATGTCAAATATACTGATTTTCTCCATAGATTAAAGATTGTCATCATATTGAGGTAAAATGCATAGGGCTGCAAAACTTAGCTTTGCACTAATGGCTATTTTTTGCAAATTGGGAGCGTTTTTGATAATGCTAAACTAACAAACGCCTAATCTTTACTTATGAAAAAGCACACTTATGTGATCACAATCACTTTTATAGCAGCGCTGGGAGGTTTCCTCTTTGGTTTTGACACTGCTGTAATTTCCGGGGCTAATCCATTTATCCAAAAATACTTTCAACTTGACTCTGTATCCCTTGGCTGGGCAGTTTCAAGTGTAATCGTAGGCTGTATCATCGGTGCTTTTTCCGCAGGTTTTACCAGTGACCTGTTAGGAAGAAAGAAAGTGTTGATTGTAACTGCCGTTCTTTTTACCCTCTCCGCCATTGGTACTGCGCTCGCAACCAGTTTTACCTTTTTTGTCTTTGCAAGAATTCTGGGAGGGATAGGAGTAGGAGCAGCCTCCGCACTTTCACCCACTTACATTGCTGAGATTTCACCAGCGGATCGCAGAGGCAGGCTGGTTTCTATTAACCAACTCACCATTGTAATCGGTATTCTAGTAGTGTACTTTACCAATTTATTGTTTGCAAACTCGTTTGGAGATGAAAGCTGGCGTTATATGCTGGGTAGTGAAGCCATACCTTCCACTTTATTTTTCATTTTACTCTTTTTTATTCCTGAAAGCCCACGCTGGCTTTACAAAAACAATCAACCTGAAAAAGCTCGTGAAGTGCTCCGCAAACTTGAAGGAGAAGGCCAGGTAAAAGAAGAGCTTAAGGAAATTGAAGAAACGCTGCATAATCAGCATGAAAAAGTTGCCTTTGGAGATTTGTTTAAAGGTAAGATGAGTAAAATCATGATGGTTGGAATTGTATTGGCGATGTTACAACAGTTGGTAGGTATCAACGCTATTATTTACTACGCTCCTAATATTTTTGCCAGCGCAGGTGCCGGTTTGGAATCAGCTTTGGCTCAAACTGTGGCAATAGGTGCTGTAAATCTAACTTTCACGTTCGTTGCCATCTACCTGGTAGATAAAATTGGTAGAAAACCTCTGTTATTGGCAGGTTCAGTAGGGATGACAGTTTCTCTAACTTTCCTTGTTTTTTCTTTTTTATCAGATGCTCCGGGAGGTTATGGCGTGCTGTTTTCTATTTTAGGATACATTGCTTCATTCGCAGCTACCCATGCAGCGGTAATGTGGGTAGTAGTTTCTGAAATATTTCCCAATAAGTACCGTGGGTCAGCTATGTCAGTTTCGCTGTTTCTGCACTGGAGTTCAACTTATCTGGTTACGCAAACCTTTCCCTGGATGCTGGAGAACAAAGGCGGTGCATTTTCCTTCGGGATCTTCGCGATCATAAGTGCCTTAAGTTTTGTTTTTGTTTGGTTCTTTGTTCCTGAAACCAAAGGTAAGTCGCTGGAACAGATTGAGAAGGAACTAGTGTAAAAGTAGGAGGATAGAAGTAGGAAGTGAGCTTCTGACTTTTAGTTTCAACCTTCCTTTAATTCAAAATGATGTTTTGTTCAAAATAATAAGCTATGAAACCACTTTGGGGTGTTGATCTTGGTGGAACCAAAATAGAAGGGGTAGTCCTGAAAAGTGTAGATGACCCGGAGGTAATTCTCAGAAAAAGAATACCTACTGAACAAGCTAAAGGATACGAGTATATCATTTCCCGTATCAAAACCTTGCTGGATCAGATGGCTGAAGAGTCTGGTATTCATCCTGAAAAAATCGGAATAGGCACTCCGGGAACGGTAGACCCTTTATCGGGATTGCACAAAAACAGCAATACGACCTGTCTCAATGGTAAACATTTTCATGAAGATTTAGAGCAGGCACTCAAACTCCCGGTCACTATGGCAAATGATGCCAACTGCTTCGCTCTGGCTGAGGCCCGTATGGGTGTGGTAAAAAAAGAAATGCCTGAAGCCAATGTTGTATTTGGCGTTATCATGGGTACCGGCGTTGGTGGTGGGATAGTGGTGAACGGAAAAGTACTCAGAGGCAGACAGGGAATATCGGGGGAGTGGGGCCACAATTTTCTTGACGAATCCGGGGGAGTGGCCTACACCGGACGCAAAGGGGTAGTGGAAACCATACTTTCCGGACCTGCCCTTGAGAAATACTACAATTCACTTACAGAAGAAAAAAGAACTTTAAAAGAGATCTATCAACGTTTTCAGGAAGGTGGCGATGAGGCGGCAGAAAAAACCATGCATCGGCTTACCCATTTCTTTGGTTTGGGAATTTCAGTAGTGATCAACCTGCTTGACCCGGATGCCATTGTATTGGGGGGAGGCGTAGGGAATATAGATTTGCTCTACAAAGAAGGAGTAGATGCTGCCCGTAAATTTGTGTTTAATGACCGACTGGACACCAAGTTTTTTCGTCCCGCTTTGGGAGATAGCGCAGGCGTTTTTGGAGCTGCGATCTTAGCCGAATAATACTTAAAATAGTTTGCGCAAATGTGTGCTTTTCATTTGCGCAAACAAAAATCAGATATCAATTTCCACCTCTCTTTTTTCACGGTTACTCTGCTCTGCAATTTCTATCATACGGATAACATGCATGGCTTCCTCTGCTTTTACCAGCAAAGGTTCACCTCTATTGATCGCAGCAGACAGGTTATCATAAAAGAGATTATAATTACCCTTTTCAGATTCTATCTCACCTCTAAAATGCAAACCGTCAATTTCTGTATCCAGCATTCCCCAGATTTCGGGTGGCTCCGCTCCCCAATCATCTCCCTGAGGTAGCTGACCTGCTTTCAGACAATCTTCCTGCGTATCCAGCCCGTACTTGGTGAATGTTCCCAGGTTACCCAAAATTTTATAGCGTGGGCCTTCATCCCTTACCAGGTAACTGGATTTGAGCACTACCTGAAATGTGGCATAACTCAAAATCAGATGGTAAGCATCATGAGCTTTTCCTCCTTCTCGCTGTATTGAAAGTTTTGCAGACAGACTTTTGGGTAAACCAAAAAGCGTAAGTGCCTGATCTATCATGTGCGATCCCAGGTTAAACAATATTCCTGATCCTGGACCACTTTCTTCCTTCCATGTGTTGGCCTGAATGAAATTGCGGTAGCGGTCGTAATGTGCTTCATACTCTACCAGATAACCCAGCAGCTTACTGTCAATTACTTTTTGAACCGTCAGAAAATCACTATCCAAACGTCTGTTCTGGAAGACTGTCAGAAGCTTTCCTTTGTCTTTCGCAAGTGCAATAAGCTTTTTTGCATCTTCGCTGGTATTGGTAAAAGGTTTTTCCATGACTACATGCTTACCTGCATTCAGGGCTTTTTCTGCCATTTCGTAATGCAATGGATTGGGGGTATTTACTACCACCACATCAACCTGTTCATCATTCAGAATTTCCTCATATTTTTTTACCACTGTAACATCAGGATACCTTTCTTTTGATTTGTTACGGTTTCTTTCCAGTACTTTATAGAGTTGAAAGTCAGGATGAACGGCCAGCAGTGGCGCGTGAAAAACTTCTCCTGACATGCCATAGGAGGCAAGCGCTACACGAATCATAGGTTTAGTTGTTTTGGTGTTGTAAGACAATGATATAAAAAATTGATTGTAACATGAAGTTTATGTTTGCTTAAGCGCTTATGCTTTACTAGTTTTCAGCTATACTTGTTTTAAGATTACTATGCAGCGCCTAAAAAGAAGAGAGTTTTTACAGCAGGGAGCAACCATTGCCGGTCTGGCTCCTTTTGCCGGTTCCGGTTTTTTCAATGCCTTCAGTCCTAAAAAAGAAACAATTACGATACAAAAAATCAGCGCGAACTTTGAGCGCGAACCGCTGGCTACTCCTTACGGCTTTAAGGGAGGATATATGACCAATGTGTGGCAAACTATCGCTGGTATGGAAGACCAGAGAGGCACCTTCCGGATAGGTTTAGGAACTCAAAATACACTTTGGAGTGATGCAAGGGTATTCGCCCAACATTCTGAAAGCGGGGGTAATGCGCTGATGTTTGCAATCAGTGAATATGCGCTACAGTTGGCCAAGGGAAAAAGCTTCTCCTCACCGGTTGCCCTGTTAGATGAAATTTTAGACGATGTATATGCCTATGGCAAAAAAATCACGGGTTTATCTGATTTGAGGAAAACCTTTGTATTGAATGCGCTGGTAGGCTTTGACAATACGGCCTGGTTGCTGTATGCGGATGCCAACAATATCACTAATTTTGACGACCTGATTCCTGAACAATATCGTCAGGGGATGTCAGAGCATCATGAACATGTGATTAGTGTGCCTTCTTTTTCCTTTGCTACACCAGTTGCTCAGATGAAAGAACTCGCCGATCAGGGGTACTTTTTTATGAAGATCAAACTGGGGCATCCCGGTGATCAGGAAGAGATGCTCAAACAGGATATGGCCAAACTTACTGAGATTCATAAAGCAATTGGGCATGGTGAAACCCAACATACGGCTAATGGCAAGATTCCATACTACTTTGACATGAACGGACGTTACCAAAACAAAGATACGCTGAAGAGGCTCTTGGATCATGCCAAAAAAATTGGTGCTTTTGATCAGATCGTAGTGGTAGAAGAACCTTTTCCGGAGGAATACCGCGCGGATGTAAGTGAAATTGAAGCACGTTTGGTCTCTGATGAAAGTGCGCATACCGATAAAGATGCTGAAGAGAGAATAGAAATGGGCTACAAAGGAATAGCGTTAAAGCCAATTGCAAAAACGCTGAGTATGACTTTTAAAATTGCTCAGTTGGCCTATGAAAAAAATATTCCCTGTCTTTGTGCAGATCTTACAGTAAACCCGGTTTTGGTAGACTGGAACAAAAATGTTGCCGCCCGTTTGCCAACATTTCCTGGCTTCGCCGGAATGAATGCTATGGAAAATAATGGCCATCAAAATTACCGCGACTGGCAGGAAATGGTGGGATATTTACCCTATCCAAATGCAGATTGGGTGCATGCCAAAAATGGATTATTCCCTACAGGAAAAGAGTTTTATGCCAAAAGCGGAGGTATCTTTCAGCAGTCAGAGCATTATTTAAACTTGGTAAAGCATGGGTAGATGCCATATATTTGTATCCTGGCATCGTAGCTAGTTACGCTTGATAAAACTTAAATTATTTACAATACTCAACCTTCTAATTTAAAGACAATGAAAATCACAAATTTTTTTTCTCTTGCTTTTGCAGCTACTTTTTTGGTTTCATGCGGAAGCGGGAGTCAGCAGAATACTGAGAGCGAAACAGCAGAAGCTGAATCTGTAAGTGCCAGCAGTAATGAAAGTGTAGAAGATAATACGCTTAGCAGTGAGGAGCAGCAAAATGGTTGGAAGCTGCTTTTTGATGGAAGCTCATTAGAACACTGGAGAGGAGTGCATCAGGAGAAATTTCCAGAACAGGGGTGGCATGTTGAAGATGGTATGCTGGTAGTAGAAGCAGCATCGGGGGCCGAATCTGGTAATGGAGGCGATATCGTTACGATGGATGAGTACACCGACTTTGAATTTGAGTTGGATTTCAAAATTACCGAAGGAGCGAATAGCGGTATTAAATACTACGTTACGGAACAGTACAATTCCGATAAATCAGCCATTGGTTTAGAATATCAGATTCTTGACGATGATGTTCATCCTGACGCTAAAAAAGGAAATAATGGTGGTGGTACCCGTACCGTAGCTTCACTGTATGATTTAATTGCTGCCCCGCAATCAAAACCTATTAATCCTGTGGGTGAATGGAATCATGCCCGTATTGTTTCTAAAGATGGGCAGGTAGAGCACTGGTTAAATGGTGAAAAAGTGTTGGAGTATGACCGCTTCAGCGAGGAATTCAAAGAAAAAATCAACAATAGCAAGTATAAAGACTGGGAAGGGTTTGGCGTTTGGGACAGTGGACATTTGCTTTTACAAGATCATGGTAATCTTGTTTATTACAAAAATATCAAGGTAAGAGAACTGCCTGCTTCCTAAATCCTATTGATCATTAAGGCATGGTAAGTTGAGATTAACTTGCCAGCCTTAATTTTTTTTGCCATGAAAACAACTTTTCTTTACCTGAGTCTCACCCTTTTTCTCTTCTACAACTGCCAGACAAATACCTCAGATGCTGATCATGAGCTGGATGAAAAGTCGTCTGATATTAAGAACGGAGTGAGTTTTGATCAGAACGAAGCCCAGCAAATAGTAGAAGTCAGCATAGATGGTGAGCCATTTACGACTTATCATTATGATGCCGAACTAAAAAAGCCAGTACTATTTCCTATAAAAGCAGCTAATGGTGTTACCGTCACCCGTGGATATCCTCTGGAACCCAGGGCAGGGGAGCAGGTAGATCATCTTCACCATGTAGGCCATTGGATGAATCATGGGGTCGTAAATCAGGTTGATTTTTGGGCTAGTACTGCCGAAACTCAAAGTACTGTTGATAAAGTTTATGGTTCAATTGTGCATCGTGGATTTGAGGACATGGAGGAAGGAGAAAATGGCAGTCTTACTTATATCGCCGATTGGATTAGCGATGAAGGCGATACATTACTAGTTGAGGAAACCCGGTTTGTATTTAGTGGAGAAGAACATATTAGAACTATTGACAGACTCACCACGCTTACTGCACAAAATGAAGCAGTAACCTTTGAGGATTCTAAAGAAGGCATGATGGCATTTCGGGTGGCGCGTTTTATGGAGCAGCCCTATGATGAACCTCAGAAACTTGTTGGAGAAAATGGCAGAATCAATGAGGAAGAAATAATTGATAATACTGAGGTGAATGGAATGTACTACAGTAGTGAAGGGAAAGAGGGAGATGCAGTTTGGGGTACACGTGCCAAATGGGTAATGCTTAATTCTGATCAGGACAGTACGAATTATTCAGTTACCATTATGGATCATCCTTCAAATGTAAATTATCCTACTCACTGGATGGCGAGAGGTTACGGTTTGTTTGCAGCAAATCCACTGGGAAGTGCTGCTTATACGGAAGGTGAAGAGCAGCTGAACTTCCAGTTAGCCCCTGGAGAGTCAACTACTTTCACTTACCGAATTATCATTCATAACGGTGAAAAATTAAGCACCGAAAATCTTAACAGCATGTATACTGAGTTTGAGGAAAGTTATTAGAGTTTAGTTTAGATACTTTTCTTTGATGAATTTAAAGTTTTCCTGCGCAGTTTTTTTTATCAAAACCTCAGTCAGGCAGGCATAAGCTTTTAACTTTTGGAGGTCTCTGTCAGCGATATTTGCACTCAATACGATTATTCTGGTCATCTGATTACTTTTAAAAAAGATGGTTTCGTATAAATGTAAGAAATCAAATCCGTCATAATCTGGCATGAGCAGATCACATATGATGAGATCTGGAAATTCTTCTGGCAGAAGATCTTCCAAATACCTAATTGCTGATGATGCGTCAGTGATGATTTGTAAATCAAATTGTGGATAATTCATTTTTATCCATTCAGACACTAAAAAATTATTAATTTCATCATCATCAATCATTAATATTTTCTTTGTAGGTATCATGATCATAGTATTAAAAATTACAGCGACATTAGCTTGCTTTTGCAGCTGTATAGTATTTTATCACTATGTATAAATGCAAAAAATACACAAAGCGGGAAGGAATTTGATTAAGTAGAAGAAAATAATTAAGATTTTATTTAACCAGAGAGTTATTTTTTTGGATTAAACTTATCACCTGCATATTAAAGTGATAAACACTATACAGTTTTTAAAAAAACCATAACAAAACAGCTTATCGCTAATTATCATCAAACTTTAGGCATGAATATCACTTTTTTAGACACCAAAACTGTGGGAAATCTCCCCAATTTGAACAATTTTGAGGAATTCGGGACATATACAACATACCTAACTACCCAGCCCTCTGAGGTAAAGGAGCGACTGAAGGGACAGGATGTGGTGATCACCAACAAGGTGACGATTACAAAAGAAGTGATGGAACAATGCCCTGATCTCAAACTCATTTGCGTGGCTGCCACAGGTACCAACAATGTAGATATGGCTGCTGCCAAAGACTTAAATATCATTGTCAAAAATGTAGAAGATTATTCTACTTCAAGTGTGGCTCAGCATACTTTTAGTATGATCTTAAGCCTGCTCAACCAGCCTGCCTCCCATGATGATTATGTGAAATCAGGAGCTTATAGTGATGGTGACATCTTTACTTATTTGGGTTTACCTTTTTGGGAATTGCAGGGGAAAAGGATGAGCATCATCGGGCTGGGAAACATCGGGAAAAAAGTTGCCTCTATTGCCGATGCATTTGGTTGTGAGGTTTGTTATTATTCCAGCTCTGGCGTAGATCGTCATCCAATGTACAATAGGCTTGAGATCAATGAGCTGATGAAAAGTTCAGATATAGTTTCTGTACATGCCCCCCTGAATGATGCCACACGCGACCTGATCAACTATGATAAGTTGAAAATGATGAAGAAAGATGCCATCCTGATCAATACGGGTAGGGGAGGCATCATTAATGAGTCAGATTTGTGCAAAGCATTGGATGAAGAATTAATAAGAGGAGCTGCAATTGATGTATTCAGCGAAGAACCAATAACAAAAAATCATCCTTTCACCAGGCTCAAACATCCTGAGAGAATTTTGCTTAGCCCACATGTTGCCTGGGCAAGTATTGAAAGCAGAACCTTACTCCTGGATAAAGTATATCAGAACATTAAGGCATACCTGCAGGATCAACATTAGGACGGTGCCTGTCGTACAGACTAAGCATCTCTTTGATTCTACGTGCCTGTTTTCCATCAGCCTGCTCTGGTTTCATTCTCCATAGCCAGTTACCATTGGCCGTGGAAGGAACGTTCATGATAGCCTCTTTTCCCAAACCCAGAAAATCCTGCATGGGTATGACGCAGAGTTTTCCTACCGATGACATCGCAAGGCGAACCAGATAATTTGCTGCGTTTTTTTCATTTACCGTACGGTTGATGTATTTGCTGAAGCTTTTTTGCTCTTCAGCAGAAGCTTCGGTGAACCAACCCAGGCTGGTATTATTGTCATGGGTCCCGGTATATACTACAGCGTTTTGGATGTGATGATGAGGAATATAAGTGTTTTGCGGCATGCCTTCCCCAAAAGCAAAAAGCAGAACTTTCATTCCCGGAAGCTGAAATTGATCCATCAGGTCATAAACTGGCTGGTCAATGTCGCCCAGATCTTCAGCGATGATTGGTAAGTCAGGATATTTTTTACTCAGTTTTTTGAAAAACCTCCGGCCCGGTCCTTTTTTCCAGTTGCCATTGATCGCCGTCTTTTCTCCGGCAGGAACTTCCCAGTAAGCAGAAAAAGCACGAAAATGATCAAGCCGAATCAAATCAAACATTTTAAGATTATGATCTATGCGGTCTACCCACCAGTCGTAATTTTGTTTTTTTAGCTTTTTCCAGTCAAATACAGGCATTCCCCACAATTGCCCAGTCTCGCTGAAATAATCCGGAGGAACACCGGCTACCGCTTTCGGGGACTTATCATCGTCTAATTTGAATATTTCGGTATGCGCCCATACATCCGCGCTGTCCTGTCCTACATAAAAGGGCAAATCGCCAAAAAACATAATTCCGCGATCTTTGCAGTACAGCTTGAGGGTTTCCCACTGCTGAAAAAAGACAAACTGAAGAAATTTCTCTTTTAGGATTTCCTTCTTCAGTTTTTTTCTAAACTTCTTCAGGCTTTGCTTATCTCTGTCTCTTAGATCTGCCGGCCAGTTATACCAGGCTTGAGCGCCAAAAAAATTCTTAATGGCCATGTAATCTGCAAAATCTTCCAACCAGTATTCGTGCTCATGGCAAAACTTTTTGAATAATCCACTTTGTCGGGGAGAGGCATTTTTGATAAAAGATTGATAAGCCTTATCCAGCATTTCTTTTTTAAGCTGGATTACCTTTTCAAACTCCACTTTACTATCATTAAACTTAATTTTATGCTCAATATCTTTTTCGCTTAGGTAACCTTCATCCAGGAGCAACTCCGGGCTTATGAGCATGGGATTACCGGCAAAGGCAGATAATCCGCTGTAGGGAGAATACCCACTGTCCCCTTCCACCGGGTTGAGAGGAAGTATTTGCCAGTAAGTAAGACCAGACTGAAGCAAAAAATCAGCAAACTTATAGGCCTCAGGGCCTAGATCTCCTATTCCGTAAGCAGAAGGTAAGGAAGTAATATGCAGGAGTACCCCGCAGTTTCTATCTTTTAACATAGTTTATTCTTTGATCAGTAATGCTACAGGAAAATCTTTCAGAATATCAGCGACCGTAGCATGCTCATTTAGAATCATTTTTTGGTTAGTAAATTGATGATGCCATTCACCAAGTGCTTCACCTAAATTTAGTGTACACTCACCCCAGCAGCTTTTACCAATAGGTAGATGATTTTGCGTATTCATACTGCGAATATTGATAGGCACCAGTATTAGTGCTTCCCCCTGACTGGTAACTCTGCGGAAAGTGATCAGGTGATTTGTATAGCTTTCACTTACTTCCACAGCTTCATATTTGCCTTCATCAAAAATAGGTCGGTACTGTTGCCGCGAATTAAGTGTCTGATACAAGACAAATAGTTTAAGAGTGGGGTTCAGCAAATCGTTCGTTAATTCTTCAAGCAATGTCTCGGCCTGATTTTGCCATTTAGCCTCCAGCTGACTGAAGTTTTTATCCCTTTCCGCATAGTTGACCGGCCTGCGATTATCAGGGTCAACCATGCTCAGATCCCAGTATTCAGTACCCTGGTAAATATCCGGAACACCAGGTACGGTCAGCTTCAAAAGTGTTTGTCCGATACTGTAAATCGCGCCAGTCAGGGCAATGTCTTTTGCAAAAGAGGAAAAGTCCTGCATGAATGCCTCACTCTCTAAGGCCTGCTTAGCAAAGTTCAGAAATGCGTTTTCATATGCCTCATTGGGGTCAGCCCAATTCGTATGTACTTTTGCTTCGCGAATGGCCTTTTGGAGATAAGCTTCCAGCCGTTGAGCATAATTGTCTTCCTCAGCAGAAATATGGAATGGATAAGTACCGAGTAAAGTTTGGTAGAGAAAGTACTCGTCATTTTTATCAGGAAATATTGCATTTGCTTTTTTGGAATGAAATTCCTGGTTCAGTTTCCTCCATTTTTCTACACCTTCATGCCATGTCTTGGGTATTTCGCTCAGCACATTAATGCGCATACGGGCATCTTCACCCCGCTTGGTATCGTGTGTGGCGGTAGTGTTCATGCTATGTAAGCTCCGCTCTTTCACAAGTGAATGAAGCTTTTCAATGCTGATTCCCAGGTGTGCCGGAGCATCGCCCACTTCATTATGTGAAATCAGAGGGAAATATTGATAGAAAGTAGTATCTTCTACTCCTTTGGCTGCCAAAGGTCCGGTAAACTGCTGAGAACGCATGCAGAAAAATAATTTATCAGCATTCGTTTTTTTATCTCTGTCATCTACGCCATTATAAATTTCCTGTAGACGCTGGAAATAAACTTTCAGATCGGGTGCTTCAGCTTGAGCCTTTTCAAAAGTATTTTTCAGTAATTCCATTTCTTTTTCTGAAAAGGGATAATCTCTGGCATAGATACGGTAAACCGGAAAGGCGATAAGAAAATGCCCCAGTGCTTCTTTGAGTTTGGATTCGTCTTTTACGGTGTCTTCATAAGGTATGATATCAAGCTTTTGCATAAGTCGGTAAAGATTCTCCAACTCACCGAGCATTCGCTTATTGAGGATAAAGCTTTTGTTTTGATAAACCAGCTTTTCATATGCTAAGCCCTCAATATCTTTTTGGTACTGCCTGAGTAGCTTATCTCCGCCATCTTTATGGGTAAATGCCTGATTGGAAATAGCCAGATAATCATAACCGCTGCTTCCCTGAATGGGCCAGAATTCCGGCATTTTTTCTTCTCCTTCCAGTATCTTTTCTACGACAATATAAACATCATCACCCAACAGACCTCTCAGGCGTTCCAGGTAAGTAGTAGGGTCAAGCAGTCCATCCACATGATCTACCCTGACGCCTTGAATTAAGTCTTCATCTATCAGGTTCTTGATAAATTGATGATAATCATCAAAAACCTGCTGATCCTGCATGTTCAGACAAATCAGGTCATTTACGGTAAAGAACCTCCGGTAATTTATTTTTTGCTCAGTAATCTTCCAGTGACATAATCTGAAATACTGCTCTTCCAGCAAATTACTAAGCTTCTGCTGATCACTATTAATTTGGTCAGCAACAGCTTGTAAAGCTTCCTGCACAGACTGATGCTTTTTACTTAGCTTCATCAATGCATCCTTACAATCTTCCCAGCCTTCAACACTTTGCTCTTTATCAGATAGCGCTTGAATATAATCTTTCAGCCTTTTGGTCAGCGAAAAATACTCCTTAATAAGGGTCTCATCTTTGACTTGTTTGCTAAGCAGATCAGAAGCATGGGTAGTAAGTAATTCATAACTACGCATGCTGACAGGAAAGCTATGAGCGTAATACTGGATAGAGAATCCATGATCAGCCAGTTTGAGCTGGATTTCGCCAGCATCTAAAACAGATTCCAGAGGACCACCGAGCGTAGGGACCATCAACTTTCCGTAAAATTTCTCATCAGGATATAACCAGTTGATGTCAAAAAAGCGATAGTAGCGAGAGTGGGGGCCTTTTTCTAACACATCAAATATCCATGGATTCTGGGAAGAAAAAGCCATGTGATTGGGTACTATATCCTGAAGCCATTGCATGTTGCGGGCTTTCAGTTCACGACTGATATCCTGAAACTCTTCCAGTGTACCAATCTCTGGATTGATACGTAAAGGATCCAGTACATCATACCCATGCATACTCCCTGGGGTAGCTTTAAAAAATGGAGCAGCGTAAATAGTAGAAATGCCCAAGCGGTCCAGATAAGGAATAATTTCTTTCAGATGCTGAAATGTAAAATCCTTATGGAGCTGTACCCGATAGGTAGCTCTTGGTAAATGCATAGCTTAATATAATTTAGGTTAAAAAATTTGGTTAACAGCTATTTTGATACTGTAGCCACCAGTGGTTCTTCAGTTATAGTAATATTCAGATGGGAGAAAAGTTTGTAAAAATTATCAATCCACAGTTTTGCATCTTCATCTCCCAATTCACTTCTTTCCTGATAGTTCTGATAGTTTTTTCCCTGTACCTGAAAAGCAATATTCTGAGCCTGCCAAAGATCAGGTGTAAGCTGTACCTTTTGCGTGGCTTCCATAAACTTGGCAATTTTGCGCATTAAGTGTACGTCTTCAGGAGAATTTTTAAGTCTGCTCATTAGGCTATTGATTTTTTGCTCAGCCAAAAAATCCAGTCCGACTTTGTTTACCTTAACTTCCAGCCTTTTAAAGCTTTCTACAATTGCGTTAAGTTCTTTGTAGTCAATATCATCCTCCCTGAAAATTTCTTCCAATTTAGCATTGACAGTAAAATCACTACAGAATTTGAGCGGTGAGGGAGGCGTTAATCCCAGCTCTTTCATCGCCTGCATGAGCGAATAGTTATTCTCATAAATGGTGGAAAAGCTGCTTTCTATGGATTTCATCGTATGGCCCATCACTTTGTCCAGTATCTTCTTCTGATCTTCTTTGAAAAGATGCCAGAAAGAATAATTATGGCTGCCAAAGTGTTTGTCCATCAGTACCACTACTTCGTGAACACGACTTTTTTCAAATGCATCACGTATTTCTTCCATCATACTTTCGTAAGATGTTTCGTTATTGAATTCTCGTACCCCCCCAAATAAATGGTGATCTCCCAGGTGGAGAATGGCGTAGCTGATCAGGTTTTCTTCCCAGGTTACTTCAGAAGTAAGTTTGGCTTTACCGATTGCCAGTGAGTATTTCCCGGCTTCGTAAAACTCATAATGTTTTGAGTCAACATCAAAGCTGTACACTCTTGACTTTTCTGGATACTCAAAAAAGAGCGAGGAAATAGCAAAATGCGCACCCACTCTGTGCATATCCACGATGGAGGGCTTTACAAATTTATCATAAGCAGCAGCGGCATGTCCATACTCAGGTAGATTACTGGGACATTTTTCCAGGAGCTTGATAAATTGTTCTTCATACTTTTTACCATTCAGATCCTCCGCCAGCTGAATTGCTCTTGCTGCGTAGAGAATATCCTGGAGGGTCTCAATGCCTGTCACCTCATCAAAAAACCAGCCACAGCTGGTATACATCAGCATGCAGTGATACTGAATTTCCATTAGTTTAAAGAACTTAATCTGCTCCGCATGATTGAGCTCTTTTTTAGCATGAAATTTCATGAACTTTTCGGTGTTCTCACGCGAACGGTCCAGGATTACCTCAATATATGCATTACGCACCTCCCAGGGATCTTTTACCAACTCATGCATCTCTCTTTCGTAAAAATCTATCATTTCATCTCTGAGCCAGTCAAAAGCTGCCCGTAGTGGCTTCCGCCATTTCTGATGCCAGTTGGGGTGACCACCGGTGTTACCTCCTCCATCCTCAGACCAGCGTTCCAGATGTGGTGTGCTACTCCAGGCGGTGTTCTCAATGACCTGAGCTTCATACTCGGGAGGAAATTTTTCCAGAAACTCACCGTAGATAGTGAGGTTGGCTTCCTCGTAATTTTCTATATGGTGCAGGCAGTAGGAAAGTCCCATTTCTCCTAACCGATGGTGGTGCCCATACGTTTCCCCATCCGTAGCAATGTGCATGAGCTGGGGAGCATTGCTTTCATCCTGCATGTCCAACTGACCGGTAAGGCGATCCGCGAAAACTTTACCATTGTTAAGCAAGCCCTCAAAAGCAATACCCTGTGAGACAGGCCCATCATAAAAAAACAAATTGATGCTTTTGCCTGAAGGCAATTTACAGAGGTAGGGTCGGCGAGGGTCAACTCTGGCACCTGTTACCTCTTTCCATTCCTTATCACCGATCTTCCTGACACCCTTGGCCTGGTAAGGGGAAAGTATGGTAAACTTGATGCCGTATTTTGCCAGCACCTCCAGCGTATCAGTATTTACAGCGGTTTCGCTGAGCCACATACCTTCGGGCTTGCGCTTAAAACGGTGTTCAAAATCTTTGATCCCCCAGATCACCTGCGTTACCTTATCTCTTTCATTGGCAAGCGGCATGATGATATGGTTGAACGATTGAGCAATCGCCGATCCATGCCCGGAAAATCTTTTCTGGCTTTCTTTGTCAGCCTCCAGAATAGCCTGGTAGGTTTCGGAGTCTCTGTTCTTCATCCACAGCATCAGCGTGGGGCCGAAGTTGAAGCTCATCCTGCTATAGTTATTGACAATATCAACGATTCTACCATTTCCATCCAGAATACGTGCAGCAGAATTACGGGAGTAACATTCGGCAGAAATACGCTCATTCCAATCATGAAAAGGATAAGCCGAATCCTGAACTTCAACAGTATTAAGCCAGGGATTTTCACGGGGGGGTTGATAAAAATGGCCGTGAATACAAACAAATTTATTTTTACTCATATGTGTGGTTATCTAATCTTGATAATGGAAGCAGTATAATTTAAAGCTGAATATTGGATAATACGATCACAGAATTGGGTCTGATATTGATCGGATCATTTCCATTAATTTCTAAAGATGTATTATTATGGGAGCCCAGCCAGTTTGAAGTTGAAGAATCCAGAAGATATTTCAACTTCAGATTACTTTTCAAGTTATAAGTAGTTTCTTTTTTGTCAAAATTCATCATAGCCATGAGATGCTGGTCCTGTTCATCATGTCTGTGCATAAGGATGAGCCCAGGTTCAATAAGTTTAAAATTACTATACGTGCGCTCCGTCATTTTCATCGCAGGATGCTGCTTACGGATTTTGATTAATGCCTGGTAAAATTGAAACATTTTTTGGTGCTTCTGCTCTTCCAGATTCCAACTCAGTGTAGAATCCCTGAACGTTTGTTTGGACTGAGGGTCAGGGGTTTCCAGTCCTTTCTTTTGAAAATAAGCGAACTCACTTTTCCTTCCCTTTCTTACAGCCTCCACCAATTCCGTATCGGTGTGACTCACAAAATACTGAAAGGGTTTTTCTTCGGCATACTCTTCTCCCATGTACAGCATAGGCACATAAGGAGAGAGCAATACAGCGGCAGCTGAAAGTTTTAGAGCCTCATAAGAAATCAGTTGGCTCAGACGATCACCCATCATTCGGTTACCAATCTGGTCATGGTTCTGGCTGAATACCACGAATTGATGAAAAGGATTTTGCTCAGCGCTATTGCCAAAGGTCTTTTTTCGGTGTGGAGAATATATTCCATCGTACACAAAGGTCTTGTCAAAAGCTTTAACAAGATGGCTCAATTCTCCAAAGTCACTGTAATAACCATCTTTCTCATTAGTAACTACAGCGTGTAGCGCATGATGAAATTCATCAATCCACTGACCTGTCAGATTATAACCTCCTTTGTCAGTAGAATTGATATAGCGTACATCGTTTAGGTCACTTTCAGCAATCAGTGTCAATGGTCGTTGCAGCCTTTGCGCCAAAGTATTCACCTCCTTAGAAAGTTCCAGGAGAAAATGTCGTGCCCCAAAGTCTTTAATGGCATGCACTGCATCCAATCTCAAACCATCCAGATGAAAATTATCCAGCCACATCAATGCGTTTTGGAGGAAAAAAGAGCGTACTTGATCAGCATATGCATCATCAAAATTAATGGCTTTACCCCAGGGTGTACCGTATCTGTCCGTAAAATAGGGGCCGTATTCAGACAGATAATTCCCCTCTGGCCCCATGTGATTGTACACTACGTCCAGCAATACGGCTATTCCTTTCTGGTGGCAGTGATTTACAAGTTTTTTAAAACCATTGATGCCTCCATAAGAATCCTGAGTGGCAAAGGGAAATACGCCATCGTAGCCCCAGTTTCGGGAACCGGGAAACTGTGAAACAGGCATAATTTCAAGGGTATTAATTCCCAGTGATAGTAAATAATCCAATTTTCCGATGATATCTTCAAATGTACCATTATCAGTAAATGTCCCTACGTGAAGCTCGTAGATGATCATTTCTTTCATGGGTAAACCTTGCCATTCATCGTCAGTCCAGTTAGAATACTTGCGATCAACTACCTCACTGGGACCGTGAACACCTTTAGGCTGACTGAGTGAAGCAGGGTCAGGACGCTTAACCTCTCCATCAAGTTCAAAAAAATAAAGATCTCCTAAGTCAACATCAGGCACATTGGCTTCCCAATACCCTTTATCATCCATTTTGAGTTCTACTTTGCGTGCCTCGTTAATAATTACATTTACCTGCTTGCGATGAGGTGCCCAGACTGAAAAATTACAAGAATTGGCCTGGTAAAAAGCACCGACTAGCTTTTCCATAAAAAAATCTGATTTTGAAGAATAAAAAGTTCTAAAAGCTTTATAACTCTAATGTAAGTTGTGAAATATACGTATGATTAATAACTTAAGAAGCATAAACTCTTGTTCACTAATATTTTTTTATCATATTAGGAACCATGTAATAAAATCTATAAACTTGATCAATTTGATGTGTCATGCACATCTATAGGTTAGAATTCCCGATGAATTCTTATATTTTT
Organism: Catalinimonas locisalis; assembly: GCF_038039535.1. Taxonomy (NCBI): domain Bacteria; kingdom Pseudomonadati; phylum Bacteroidota; class Cytophagia; order Cytophagales; family Catalimonadaceae; genus Catalinimonas; species Catalinimonas locisalis. Next base: position 20,582 of record NZ_JBBPHP010000026.1, read on the forward strand.
AAGACCATAGGAAATAAAATAGGATAAGCTTCATGTATGAATAACAATCTTGTGGATAGTGCTGTTTAGGTAATATTGCAGAGATTTTTTTATTTTTTTTATAACTAATCAATCCAAAGCGCTTTGCAAAATATACAAGGAAGACAAAGAGTTGTCATTGAACATCTCACACCCCAAGTAGAAAACGGTCAGTTTCCAGCAAAAAGATCACTTAGCGAACCCGTTGAAGTTCAGGCAGATATATATTCTGATGGACACGATGTGGTCAAAGCCATTTTGCTGTACAAGCATGTGGACGATAAGAAGATGCATGAAATGTCGATGAACTTCATCATCAACGATCGTTGGAAAGCGAGCTTTACTCCGGAAGTCACAGGGTTTTATGAATACACCATATTAGCCTATGTTGATCATTTTGCTTCTTGGCAATACGGTATTCGGAAAAAGTATGAGGCCCAGCAGGACATCCATGTTGATTTACTGATTGGTGCTGAAATGCTGGAAAATACTGCCAAAAAGGTGAAGGGAGAATCCAAACATCAGCTCAACGAGTGGGCAGAAAGGCTTAGAAAACATGACCATCAGGACTTTATTGATCAGGCAGTGGAGCTAGCCTTAAGTCATGAAGTTACTGAATTGATGGACAAGCATTATGATAGGTCTGACGCTACTACTTATCCTGAAAAACTAAAGGTTGAAGTTGAACGCAATAAAGCAATCTTTAGCACCTGGTATGAGTTGTTTCCCCGATCAGCAGCGGCCGAACCAGGCAGACACGGAAATTTCCATGATGTGGTAAAACTTTTACCCGAAATTCAGGGAATGGGGTTTGATGTGATTTATCTGCCCCCTATACATCCAATTGGAAGGAAATTTCGCAAAGGCCTGAATAATGCTCTCAATGCAAATCCCGGTGATCCGGGTTCCCCCTGGGCTATAGGAGCAGAAGAGGGCGGTCATAAAGCCATCCATCCTGAACTGGGAAATATGGATGATTTTCAACATTTGCTTAGAGAAGCAGAAAATCATGGTATAGAGATCGCATTAGATATTGCTTTTCAGTGTTCTCCCGACCACCCATATGTGAAGGATCATCCTCAATGGTTTAAATGGAGACCAGACGGAACAGTACAATATGCAGAAAACCCACCAAAGAAATATCAGGATATCCTTCCCATCAATTTTGAAAATGATGATTGGCAAAACCTTTGGGAGGAGCTGAAAAGTGTAATCCAGTACTGGGTAGATCACGGCGTAAAAATTTTCAGAGTGGACAACCCCCATACCAAATCATTTGCTTTCTGGCAATGGGCTATAGGTGAAATCCGGTCTGCCCATCCTGAGGTCATATTTTTGGCAGAAGCGTTCACCCGTCCAAGAGTGATGGAAAGGCTAGCTAAAGCAGGCTTTAATCAATCCTATACCTATTTCACCTGGAGGAACAATCCCTGGGAGATGCGGGAGTACATGAAAGAGCTAACCCAGGGGCCGTTGAGAGATTATTTCAGACCCAACTTCTGGCCCAACACACCAGATATATTGCCTCCGGTACTTGTACATGGGGGTGAGGCAGCTTTTATAATGCGGTTGATACTGGCAGCTACGCTCTCCTCAAATTACGGACTGTATGGTCCGGTTTATGAGTTCGGACTGAATACTCCTTACCCTGGCAAAGAAGAATATCTGGATTCGGAAAAGTATGAAATCAAACATTGGGAGTGGCATAAGGAAACTCGTATCAAGGAGATCATTACCCGAATCAATAAGATCAGAAAAGAAAATCCTGCCCTTCAGCATACATATAATATTCATTTTGCTGAGTCAGGCAATCCCAACATACTGTGTTTCGGTAAGTACGATGAGAAAAACAAAAACACGATTATCGTGGCCGTTAACATGGACCCCTACAACAGACAAGGAACTTCGGTAAAGATACCTGTTGAAGAAATAGGAATTAATCTGCATGCACCCTACACGGTGTATGACTTGTTAAGTTATAGTCGTTACACCTGGCATGGCGACTGGAACTATGTGGAATTAGACCCTTATCAAATGCCGGCACATGTATTTAGAGTTGAACAATAATTAGTATTACACAATAAATATGGCCAAAACGATTCAACTGGATGACAACCTACATTGGTATAAGGACGCTGTCATTTACGAACTGCACATCAAAGCTTTCAAGGATAACAATGGAGATGGAATAGGTGATTTTAAAGGCTTACTGGAAAAGCTGGATTACTTGCAAGATCTGGGAGTAACTACCATCTGGCTTTTGCCATTCTATCCTTCACCCCTCAGGGACGATGGTTATGATATTATGGATTATTATAATATCAACCCTAATTACGGCAGTATCCAGGATTTTAAAAAATTCATGAAACAGGCTAAGAAAAGAGGCCTGCGCGTCATTACCGAGTTAGTAATCAACCACACATCGGACCAGCATCCCTGGTTTCAAAGAGCCCGGAAAGCAAAGCCCGGTTCAGTGGAAAGGGACTTCTATGTATGGAGCGATAATACCGAAAAATACAGTGATGTAAGAATCATTTTCCAAGATTATGAAGCCTCCAACTGGACCTGGGACCCTGTAGCACAAGCCTATTACTGGCACCGCTTTTTTTATCATCAGCCTGACCTCAACTATGACAATCCTGCTGTAGTAGAAGAAATTTTTAAAGTATTGGATTTTTGGGTTGATATGGGTGTGGATGGGTTTAGGTTGGATGCTGTGCCCTATCTGTTTGAACGTGACGGAACCAATTGTGAAAACCTGCCGGAGACCCATGTATTTTTGAAGAAGCTGCGCAAGCACGTTGATAAAAAGAAACCAGGTACATTACTTCTTGCTGAAGCCAATATGTGGCCCGAAGATTCAGCCTCTTACTTTGGTAATGGTGACGAATGTCAGATGAACTATCACTTCCCTATCATGCCCCGAATGTTTATGGCGGTGAGAATGGAGGACCGTTATCCTATCACGGACATTCTGGATCAGACGCCTGAGATTCCTGAAACCTGTCAATGGGCTATGTTTCTCCGTAATCACGATGAGCTTACCCTGGAGATGGTAACCGATGAAGAGAGGGATTATATGTATAAGGTATATACTAAAGACCCTCTTGCCAAAATCAATTTAGGTATTCGTCATAGACTTGCCCCGCTCTTAGATAATGACCGGAAGAAGATTGAGCTGATGAATCATTTGCTTTTATCGCTTCCCGGTACACCCGTAATTTACTACGGAGATGAGATAGGCATGGGAGATAATTATTATCTGGGTGATAGAGACGGCGTACGCACGCCCATGCAGTGGAGTCCTGATCGTAATGCAGGATTTTCAGAAACCAATCCACAAAAATTGTATTTGCCTGTTATTCTTGATCCTGAGTATCAATACGAGGCGGTGAATGTGGAGACGCAGCAGAAGAATTCCAATTCTTTACTGTGGTGGATGAAGCGCCATATCAGCATGCGGAAAAAGCATAAGGCTTTCAGTAGGGGAGATATAGAGTTTCTTTCCGCTGAAAATGCTAAAGTACTGGCTTTTACCAGAACTTATGATGATGAAACGATACTGGTATTAGCTAATCTTTCGCGTTTTTCTCAACCGGTAGAACTTGATCTTGCTGAATTTAAAGATCATATTCCTATTGAAATTTTCAGTCGTAATAAGTTTCCCAGAGTTGGTGAAAACCCCTATTTATTTACATTAGCACCTCATGGTTATGAGTGGTTCCTGCTTAAGAAACCACAACTGATGGAATCTACTGGTGATGGTGTTCAGGATAAATTAGTGGCTAGCATTAACAGCTGGGCAGATATTTTGAAACCCAAAACACTGGCCTCCATAGAAAGCATATTACCTGACTATCTTGTGAAGTGTCGCTGGTTTGGTGGTAAGGCACGAGTTATCCAGAACATCAGTATTAAACATCATGCAAATGTTCCGCTGGACAATTCAGTGGCAGCCTTCCTGATCATAGAAATTAGTTATAACGAAGGCTTAAATGAGTATTACCAGTTGCCTATTTCATTCATTGCTGATGAGTTCAGTGGATTTATGCGAAGTAATTTTTCTCAAGGCTTGATCGCTCCTATACAGGTAGACGGACAGAAAGGTTATTTATATGATGCAGTATATAATGAAGCTTTTCGTCAGATGCTTTTCCAGATCATGGTCAAGAAAAAGAAAGGTAAGGAGAATGGCTCAAGCTTGATTGGAAGTGCTGATAAATCTGCCATCAAGCTCTGGAAAGAGAAGAACAAGGATGTCAACTCCAAAGTATTGAGTGCTGAGCAGAGCAATACTTCTATTATTTACGAAAAAGACTATTTCTTTAAGCTCTATCGTAAGCTGGATGCTGCGATGAATCCTGACGTTGAAATCACTCGCTTCCTCACTGAAAAGGCCAGGTTTATGAATGTGCCTCGCTATGTTGGGGCTTTAGAACTTGACATCAATAAGCAAGACAACATGGTCTTGGGTATGATGCAAGAGTTGGTTGATAATCAGGGAGATGCCTGGACTTATATGGGTGATGTAGTGCGGAGGTATTTTGAACGCGTGTTAATAGAACAGAGCGAACAGAAGAATGCTCCTGCCATGAAGGGTACATTGGTCAATCCGGTTGGATATGATAAGATACCAGAAAAAATCAGACAGTTTATGGGTGGTGCCGCAACCGAGAGGTCCGCACTATTAGGTCTCAGAACTGCAGAGATGCATTTGTCATTGGAAGCCTCTGATCTTAAGGATTTTAAACCAGAAGCATTTTCTCTTCATTATCAAAGATCCGTCTTTTCATCACTTCAGTCATCAGTTCGCGGTACTTTCCAGGTTTTGGATAAGACACTGAAGAAACTTGATGAACCTGTACGCAAAGAAGCTGAAGAGATCAAGGCAATGCGAAAAGATATTCTTAAGTGCATGCAGCAGATTTATTCGCATAAAATCAATACTATGAAGATACGGACCCACGGAGATTATCATCTGGGGCAGGTACTTTTCACTGGTAGAGATTTTATCATTCTTGATTTTGAAGGTGAACCGGCACGTGCCTATAGTGAAAGAAGGTTGAAGCGATCTCCTCTTAGAGATGTTGCAGGCATGATACGTTCTTATCATTATGCTGCTTATAATGGATTGTTCAGAACTGAAGCTTTTACGAAGGGTGAGGCTGAGTACTTGGATGACTGGGCAGAGCAGTGGTATCACTACATGAGTGGTATTTTCATGAAAGCTTATATTGAACGGTGTAAGGGAAGCAACTTTTTACCTGATAACCAGGAAGACCTGGATATACTTTTACAGACTTTTCTTCTTGAAAAAGCAGTTTACGAATTAGGTTATGAATTAAATAACCGGCCAAGCTGGGCCATCATTCCTATGAAAGGTATCAAATATATTATGAAAAAATACCTTGAAGATGAGGCTAAGAAAAGTGCAAAGCAAACTGACTAAGCAATTTTCATTTTAACAGAATTAGATTAAAATATTTTTTATGGAATCTTCTCATCTTACACGCCTGACAGAATTTGATATTTACCTTTTTAATGAAGGTAAACATTACACTCTGTATGATAAACTCGGTTCTCACATGATGAATAAGGACGGAGTGGACGGCACATATTTCGCCGTTTGGGCACCCAATGCCGAGAGAGTATCGGTAGTTGGAGATTTTAATGAATGGAACAGAGAAGCGAATCCTATGGCTTCCCGCTGGGATAACTCGGGAATATGGGAAATTTTTATACCGAACATTGGTAAAGGAACTCGTTATAAATATTTCATACGCTCTCATAACAATGGACACGAGGCGGAGAAAGGTGATCCTTTTGCTATTCACTGGGAAGTATCACCTCTGACAGCCTCTATTGTTTGGGATAGAGACTACCAATGGAACGATGGAAAATGGCTGGAAGAAAGAAAAAAGAAAGTAGGCGAAGATCAGCCAATGGCTGTATATGAAGTTCATATCGGATCATGGAAACGTAAAGGAGATGATGGTAAGGAGTTTTTAAGCTATCGTGACCTGGCAGAAGATCTCCCTGGATACCTGAAGTGGATGGGTTATACCCATGTGGAGTTTTTGCCGATCATGGAGCATCCTTTTTATGGTTCGTGGGGATATCAGTGTACCGGATATTTTGCTCCCAGTAGTCGCTACGGCTCACCTCAGGATTTTAAATATCTGGTAGATCGCTTACACGAGGAAGGAATAGGCGTGATACTGGACTGGGTTCCATCTCACTTTCCTAATGATTTACATGGTCTTCATTATTTTGATGGTACTCATCTCTTTGAGCATCAGGACCCTCGTCAGGGATATCATCCTGACTGGAATAGCTATATTTTTAATTACGGAAGAAATGAGGTTAGATCGTTTCTGTTGAGTAGTGCGCTATACTGGCTCAAAGAATATCATACCGATGGATTGAGAGTAGATGCGGTTGCATCCATGCTTTATCTGGATTACTCCCGTAAAGAAGGGGAATGGATTCCCAATCAGTTTGGAGGAAGAGAAAATATTGAAGCCATTAACTTTTTACGAGATTTTAATAATGCCGTAGACGAAGAATTTCCTGATGTACATACCATCGCAGAAGAGTCAACCGCCTGGCCTATGGTGTCCAGACCTACCCAGATTGGTGGTTTAGGTTTTGAAATGAAATGGATGATGGGCTGGATGCATGACACCCTGGATTATATGTCCAAAGAGCCAATTTATCGTGCTCACCATCAGGGAGAAATTACATTTAGTCTTATGTATGCCTTTACAGAAAACTTTATGTTACCGCTTTCACATGATGAAGTAGTACACGGTAAGGGACCTCTTATTGACAAAATGCCAGGTGACGAGTGGCAGAAGTTTGCCAATTTACGTGCTCTTTATGCCTACATGTATGCTCACCCTGGTACCAAGCTACTGTTTATGGGTGGTGAGTTTGGTCAAACCCAGGAATGGAAACACGACAGTAGCCTGGACTGGCATTTGAACCAGTACTCTCCTCATGGTTCCTTACAGTGGATGGTGAAGAATTTGAACGACTTCTACCGTACAGAGCCCGCACTTTATGAGTATCAGTTCCAGCCAGAGGGGTTTGAGTGGATAGATATCAACGACTGGCAAAACTCTGTGATAAGCTTTGTGAGAAAAGGTCATCAACAACAAAATAATATATATGTTGTCATCAACTTTACTCCTATTGTTAGAGAAAACTATCGTATAGGAGTACCCAACAAAGGTTATATGAAGGAAGTCTTCAATACCGATGATGTACAATTTCATGGTAGCGGTGTATTGAATACTGGGTCATTAGAAACTTTACCGATACCAATGCATGGCAGAGAGAGATCAGTAAACCTGACTTTACCACCTTTGGGGGCTGTATTTCTGAAGTACGAAGACAACAATTGATATGTCAAATTACAAAGAGGGTTTATCTATAGCCTATTTGAATAAAAAATATGTGTACCAAAATAAAAAAAGCTGTTCTTAATGAACAGCTTTTATGATATTGATACTATTTGAAAATTATAAAGTTGCGCTTTTCACAGTTTTAATAATTCTACCTGCAACTTTGTAAGGATCAGCGTTAGAAGCAGGTCTTCTGTCTTCCAGATAACCTTTCCAACCACTTTCTACAGTGGCAATAGGAATACGGATGGAAGCTCCACGATCTGAGATACCGTAAGAGAACTGGTGGATGGACTGCGTTTCATGCTTTCCAGTCAAACGCTTTTCGTTGTGCGCACCATATACTTCAATATGTGCTTCTCGTGTTGGTCTGAAAGCTTCACATATCTTATCATAAGTCTCTTTATTACCTGCATTTCTCATGATGCTGTTAGAGAAATTGGCATGCATACCTGAACCGTTCCAGTCACCACTTACAGGCTTAGGGTGTAATTCAATATAAAAACCGTATTTTTCAGTAAGTCTGTTCAGAAGATAGCGAGCAACCCAGATTTCGTCACCAGCTTTCTTAGCACCTTTTGCAAAATTTTGAAATTCCCATTGTCCTGGTGCTACTTCCTGGTTAATACCTTCAATGTTAAGGCCGGCTTCCAGACACATATCCAAATGCTCCTCTACTAATTCTCTTCCCCAGGTATATCGGCCGCCTACTGAGCAATAATATTGCCCTTGAGGGCCGGGAAAACCACCTCTGGGGAATCCTAAAGGTAAGTCAGTCTTGGTATCCATAATGAAATACTCCTGCTCAAATCCAAACCAGAAATCCTCATCATCATCATCAATCTGCGCTCTGCCATTAGAAGGGTGTGGAGAACCATCCGGACTTAATACCTCAGTCATCACCAACCATCCATTTATTCTATCAGGATCAGGGTATAGTGCTACTGGCTTAAGTAAACAATCTGAAGAACCGCCTTCGGCTTGCATGGTAGAACTACCATCAAATGACCAGATAGGGCAACTCTCCAACGTGCCGTCAAATTCCTTGACAATTTTTGATTTACTTCTCAGTTCTTGTGTTGGCTCATAACCGTCAAGCCAAATGTACTCAAGCTTTGATTTTGTCATTTCTAATATAATTTACAGTAGATTGATAATATTAGTCACGAATATAATATTTTTTAATAAGTTTCAATAAATCTACAAGTATATTATGCGTATTGTTAAAATTCAAGCTGATTATTTTAGAATTTTCACAAAACATTATTCTGTATTGCTTTTTCAATAATAAATACCACAAAATAATATTTTATGAAAATTTGAAAAAACGAAATAAATAAAATTTTACGTATAAATTATTAATTTTTATTACGTATGGATTTAATTACAGGGAGAGCTGTAAATCACTTGAGGAGCAAAAAAATTTCATTTCCATTAAACCATCTTTTTATGCCAGTGTCTAAGGAATAAAAAAACTGAATTGTCATGAAAACTCAATTATATACCAAATTTAAAGCTAGTGCTGCTCTTTTTTTTGCGCTACTTATCAACATCATTATGTTTACCATTACCCTTCTCTAAATCTGTACTAATAATTATAAATGCTGATGATAAATGAGCAGATGACCGGTGAAACTTTAGTTTAAGAAGCTAAGTTTTTAAGCTTTCTTCAATTTGACTAAATTTGCCGAATGATGAATAAAGGACGTTCAGTAGCATTTTATACTTTAGGTTGTAAGCTCAACTTTTCCGAGACCTCTACCATTGGCCGAATGTTTGAGAAGCGCGGCTATCAAAAAGTAGAGTTTCACGAGAAAGCAGATATTTATATCATAAACACTTGCTCAGTTACTGACAATGCCGATAAAAAGTGTAGAAAGGTGGTGCGCGAAGCGCGTAGTATCTCACCTGACGCCTATATCTGCATTTTAGGCTGTTATGCACAATTAAAACCTAAAGAAATTGCCGAGATTCCTGGAGTTGATGCAGTCTTAGGCGCAGCTGAAAAGTTTAGGCTTCTTGACTTGCTGGACGGATTCAGGCGTACTGAAGAAGTTAAAGTATTAGCTTCTGAAGTTCATGAGGCCAATACTTACCAGCATGCTTTCTCCATTCATGACCGCACGCGTACGTTCTTGAAGGTACAGGATGGTTGTAATTACCACTGTACATTTTGCACCATACCTTTAGCCAGAGGAAATAGCAGAAGTGATAAAATAGTTAATATCCTGGATACGGCTTATGAAATCGCTAAGACCGATGTGAAAGAGGTAGTATTGACTGGCGTCAATATTGGCGATTTTGGTATTGTGAATGGAAGGCGAGAAGAACGTTTCTTTGATCTGGTAAAAGCCTTGGATGAAGTATAGGGGTATTGAAAGAATGAGGATTTCTTCTATTGAACCCAACTTGTTAAGTAATGACATCATTGAGTTTGTTTCCCGATCTAAAAGGTTCGTTCCTCATTTTCACATTCCCTTACAGTCAGGCTCAAATAAGATTTTGCGGCTTATGCGCCGACGTTATCTTCGTGAACTCTATGTGGACAGAGTGGAAAAGATCAAACAACTGATGCCTCATTGCTGCATTGGAGTTGATGTAATTGTGGGCTTTCCCGGTGAAACTGAAGCTGACTTTCTGGAGACCTATCAGTTTCTCAATGAACTGCCTGTCTCTTACCTGCATGTATTTACTTATTCAGAAAGAGCCAATACACCGGCTACGGATATGAAAGATATAGTTCCTAAAAAAGAACGAAGCCGCAGATCAAAAATGCTCAGAATTCTTTCGGAAAAGAAAAAGAGAAAATTCTATGAGGAAAATATTGGTAAGGAAGCCACGGTTCTTTTTGAAGAAGATGTTGAAAATGGACAAATGCATGGCTTTACCGAAAATTATGTGCGGGTTACTGCCAAATACGATCCATTGCTCATTAATGAACTTAAGTCGGTGAAGTTAACACAGATCAACGATACCGGATTAATGGAAGTGGAAGAACCTGAGATGATTTATGAAACGCATTAATTGTCTACCAATGATGGATTAGTTTTTCTTTAGTAGAAGTGTAGCAATAATGATAAGGCAGCCTCCGGCAATGATATTCCAAGTCAGTTTTTCGTCAAATATAAGCACCCCATACATGCTTGCAATAAGCACTTCAAGGTAGGTGAGAAAAGATACTGTGGAAGCCTTGATTTTTTTAAGTGCGGAAAAGAAAAGACCAAATGCGCCAATGCCTATCACAATGCCAAAAGTAGGTATCAGCAAAGCCTGACTCAGACTGAAGCTTACATCACTGAGCAAAAAGAAAGGCAGAAAAATAAATCCTCCGGCGAGGTTTTGAAAAAAGACAGTTTCGTATCCGCTGTACTTATGCGATTCTTTTTTGAATATGATGATGGTCAAGGAATAGATAATTGCCGATATAAGCATGGCACACATACCTAAAAAGTCTTCATTTTCAACAGAAAAAGGTTGGTTAATAAACATAATTACTATACCTGCAATTGGGAGCAAAAGTAAAATTTGATTGCGCCGTGATACTTTTTCTCCTAAAAAAATCATGCTGAAAATCGTGGCAAAAACCGGCCATGTATAAAGTATAATTACCGCATTTGAAATGTTTGTATAGGTATAACTGGTAATGAAAAGAAAAATACGGGCCGCATTCATGACAGAACCTATCATCATAAGACGATACGACCCTCTGAATAAACTTACCCCCTGCGATGAAAAATAGATAAACAACAGGGCGGAAGGTATTGCCATTCTGAAAAAAGATAAACTAACGGGGGGGAGATTCAGGAATTTGATAAACACTCCAGAAGAGCCCATAATACAGACTGCAAGTATTACTTCCAGGTAAGGATTGATCTTCATCCAACTGAGCTTATATCATCATCAAACGCCAGACTCCACTGAGCAGAACTAATATAAGAGTGGCAGGAATAAGATATTTCCAGCAGAGTACCATCAACTGATCTACCCTTAATCTTGGGTACGTCCATCGTACCCACATCTGAAATAATACCAAGGTAATTGCTTTTGAAATTAGCCAGAAAGCTCCCCAAATATGAGCTGCCCAGCTTCCGGGGGTACCGCTAGTCCACTCAGCCAGCTTGACACTCCCAATATTGGGTAGGGGCGTGTTCCAACTCCCCAGAAATAGGATGGAAGCCAATAAGCTGACAAGTAGCATCATTCCATATTCTGATAACATAATAAGTGCCCAGCGAAACCCGGAATATTCGGTATGATATCCTCCTACCAGCTCTGATTCTGATTCCGGTAGGTCAAAGGGAGCTCGGTTGGCTTCTGCCAGAGAGGCAATTAAGAATATAATAAAAGCAAAAAATAGAATAGGAACTCTGAAAATGTTCCAGGTAAGAATACCGCCTATTGCTGTGATTTCAATATCCCAGGCGCGAATTCCGAACAAGTAATTAGGTTGATCACTTATAGTACTCCACCAAATCCCTTGTTGGAAAGAAATCTCCTGTAGGCTGAGTGTTTGAGAAATCATCACCACACATAAGACACTAAGACCTAAGGGTATTTCATAAGAGATAATCTGTGCAACCGACCTGATAGCTCCAAAAAGAGAAAACTTACTGTTAGAACCCCAACCTGCCATAAGTATTCCAATGACATCCAGGGATACAATAGCCAATAGGTAAAAGACACCAACATCAGCAATAGACCCGCTGAGGGTAGGGGTAAGTGGAATGACAGCAAAGCCCGAAAAAATAGCGACAAAAATTATTGCTGGTGCCATCTTAAAAAGCTTTTTATCCGCTGCTTTTGGCTTGATGTCTTCTTTTTGGAGCAGCTTCAGTAAGTCGGCTACTGTCTGTAACAAACCATGATAGCCAACCTCCATAGGACCATACCTGTCCTGTATGAAAGCGGAAATTTTACGCTCTGCGTATACTGCAAAAACTGTATAAGTGAGTATAAGGGGTAAAAAAATCAGAAATGTTTCCATCGTTGGCGCAAAATAATATGCTTTATAGCCTTATCCAACGATAGTTCTCTTCTAAATAAATTTTTATCATCACTAATTAAGATGTCTCTTGATCGGAGGGTCGGCTAATGGGTTATTTGGTAGATATAATTATTAAAAAAGGTATTTTAATATATTGTGTACTTTATTTAATAGGTCTGATATTATTAGGATTAGTTGTATTTATTCAAACAACCACGTAATCAAATCGGTTATTTAAGTATACATTTTTAGTAGCATCAAATAAATTTTTTAATATGGAAACTGTGAGTAAAGATAAACTTCAACAATTATCTGATTTTCAAAGCACAAATTGTGTAAGTATATATATCCCCACCCACAAGAAAGGGAAAGAAGTTAATGAATTGCAGGATGCCAGACTTCTGAAGAATCACATACAAAATATTAAAAATCAATTGAAAAATGATAAAGATGTGCCTGAAAATGAGGCTATCAAATATTTATCACCGCTCTCAAAACTGATAGATGATACTGAATTTTGGCATCATCAATCCCATGGATTAGCTGTTTTCTTGGCTGACGATTTCTTTGAATACTTCAGGCTACCCTACACTGTAAATGAATTTAGCCTGTTGAGCAGCTCATTTCACCTGGAACAATTGGTTCCTGCTTACCAGCAAGGTGAACATTATTATGTGTTGGCTGCCAGCCTGGGAAAAGTTAGACTTTTTGAGGCATCACTTCATGATATTCATGAAGTAAATCTTCCGGATACACTTCCACAGGGAGCTGAGAACGCATTAAGTTATTATGACTTTGAAAAAAGTCTGCAACAACATTCAGGCTCAATGCTCGGTGGTGGTAAAGACCCCATTTATCATGGACAAGGAGGCGAAGGTGGACTAAATGAAGCTTACGTAAAAGAGTATTTTCGCCATCTGGAAGACTCACTTGATTCAGTCTTAAAAAATAAGGACATACCTGTTGTCTTAGCTTGTGTAGATTATCTACATCCTATATTTAAGAATGCCAGCAAGTCACTCAAATTTACTGAGCAGGGACTGGTTGGTAATTACGATGAAGCCAAAGCAGGAGATGTGCACCAGAAAAGTGTAGAGATCTTCAATCCAAAACAAGAAAACATAAGAAAACAGTTGCAAGAAAAATATCAGGAGCTGGCAGGTACTGGTAAAACATCTTATCAAATAGATGATATTGCTCCAGCAGCTGTAGATGGACGTATTGACACACTCTTTATTCTGAAAGGTACCCACAAATGGGGTTATATCAACAGTGAAGATAACTCTGTAAAACTTCGTGAGGAAAATGATGCCAATGTGCAGGACCTTGTAAGTAAAGCTGCCGTAGAGACGGTGCTTAATGGTGGTCATACTTATTTTGTTGAAAAAGAAAATTTGCCCGAAAGTGTTGATAATGCTGAAATGGCAGCTGTTTTTCGCTGGTAAAATAATTTTATGGTTAAAAAGTAGAAATGCGAGGGGCAAATGCTCTTCGCATTTTTATGTCATATTGGCAGTGAAAAATTGAAGGCATAGAAATTGAGATTTCTTGCTCAATGAGTACCAAGCAAAATTATGATGGAATTGACAACCGAAAATAAGCTGAAAAAACTAATCATTGTCGGCGATAGGATTTTAATCAAGCCCAAGAAGGCTTCTGATAAAACCAAGAGTGGGTTATACCTTCCTCCTGGTGTACATGAGCAGGAAAAAGTGCAGTATGGTTATGTGATGAAAACTGGGCCAGGCTATCCCATTCCATTGCCCGCTGAAGAAGATGAGCCTTGGAAAGAGCGTGAAGAACAGATAAAATATATACCCTTGCAGGCTAAAGAAGGTGATATGGCTATCTTTTTACAAAAGGGTGCTTTTGAAGTCATGTACGGAGATGAAAAATATTATATCGTTCCTCAGGCTTCAATTCTGATGCTTGAAAGAGAAGAAGATCTATAAAAATCGCTAATTATATATTTAGGGTATTTCTTTCATCGTTTTGATGCAAGAAATACCTTTTTTGTTTTGCTGCTTCTTGCCACTCTGCATACGTTTTAGTAACTATGACCGTTAGATTAGCGGATCGCAACACATTATGAATTCAATGATAAAAAACTTCTTTACACTAATTTTTTTATTCGCCGGTTTATGCTGCACTTTTGACTTATACGCTCAACAAGACCCAAATTGGGAAGAAGAAGGTGAAATTGAAGAAGCAGAGGTTGTCATTGAAAAAAGCAGAGAGATAGAATTACCACGCGCAAACCGAAAATTTGAAAGAGTACCTCCTCTGCCTGTACAGGAATCAACCATTGATATCAATTATCAATTCGTTGAAGTTTTGCCTAAACTTCAACCTATGACCCCTTCCATAAGGGTGTTGAAAGTAAAAGAACCACCACTTTCCAAGCTCTACCCAAATTATGTAAAGGCTGGGTTTGGAAATTATCTCAGTCCATATCTGGAAGTATATGCCAATAGTGCCAGAAGTGAAGATTATAGTTATGGAGTTCATTTCAGGCATTTATCTTCAAGGCAGGGACCTGTGGATGGAAGTAATTCAGGTAACAGCGATACCAAACTTTCCTTAAATGGAAAATATTTTGCCGGTGGACATACACTATTTGGTGACGCCTCTTATCAACGTGAGCGCTATCATTTCTATGGTTATATGCCTGGGCTGGAATTAAGCCGAGACTCCATAAAGCAAATATTTAACACAATTTCTCTCTCTGGGGGTATCGAAAGAAGTGAAGTGGATGCAGCTTTTGATTACCGTCTAAAGCTCAATTACAAACACCTTGGGGATGCATACCAGGCTTCTGAAAATCAGTTTGGGATCAATCTGTTTACCAGTTTGGATATCGCTGAACCGCTAACATTTGCGATTCAAAGTGATTTTTGGATTATGAATCGTGAAGATGTTGCCGATATTTTCCCCAATGATCCTACTAGTATCAACAGAAACCTATTCAGGTTTAAGCCATACTTTAAATATCAAACAAGTACCGAACCACAGGAGGGACTTGAAGTTAAAGCGGGAGTTAATTTTGTATATGAAAATGATACAATTGTTAATGCAGACAAATTACACGTATACCCATATGCGGAGGCTCAGTATCATCTTACAAACTCACTAAAGCTATATGCATCGCTTTCCGGTGACATTGAAAGAAAATCTTTGTTAGACTTTACGAATGAAAACCCCTGGGTAAAACCTAATGTGCCGCTGGCAAATACCAACAGAAACTTTAGTTTCGGAGGTGGCTTGGCAGGGAGAGCGAGTAGTTTACTGGGATTTAATGCCGGTTTTTCAGCAAATAATTACAAAAACCTGTATTTTTTTGCGAATAGTGCATCCGATTCTACCAAATTTGATATTCTTTATGATACAGGGGATGTCTTTGTTTTCAACCTTTACGCGGAATTAAATGTCAATAGTCAGGATCGTTTTCGTACTACATTAAGAGGAGATTATTACGCCTATAGCATGGGAAGACTGGAAGAACCATGGCATCGGCCTAATGTAAAAATGAGTTTACTCAGCTCATATAACGTTTATGATAAATTGTTGCTTAATGCTGAATTATTAGTATTAGGAGGGCTGAGGGGCATAAATCTGGCATCAGGAACCGAAAAAGATTTGGGTACAATTGCTGATTTGAGCTTCAAAGCAGATTATTTATTTTCCCCAAGATTTTCTACTTTTTTACAATTAAAAAATATATTTGCCCAAAACTACGAGAGATACTTAAATTATCCTTCTAGAGGAATTATGATTATGGCTGGAGTTACATACAGTTTTTAATCTATAATTACCTGTTATGAATTCAATCTTAATATACCTACGTAATTAATTTTCAATATTTAGCGTGTGATTTTGAAAATACTGCACTAACTCGCAGATATAAATTATATCACAAAGTAATTTTGCATGATGGAAGACAATGAAAGACAGTCTTACAATCAGGAAGATCAAGATGATTTTGGTTTACCAGAAGTAGAGTACAGTCCTTTACAAAGAGAGGACGAGTATTCCCCCGCCTTTGAACAAAATAATTATTATCAGGAAGGTGATAAAGAGGAAGGCTCAAAGCCAACAGGCTTGATAGTTTTCGGCATCATAAGTCTGGTACTTATTATTGGCGTGGTTGTCTATCTATTCCTTTTTGATGGTATGGCACAGGTGAGTGGTTGGTTTGGTGAAGAGCCAGCCCCTACTACTACATATATAGAGCCTGAACCAGAGCCTATAGTTGAAAACGAGCCGGAGCCTGAACCGGAACCGGTTGTTGAAACAAATCTCCTCGCACCTTATAGTGACATTTCAACAATTTCTGAACCTACTGGTCGTTCATTCATCGTAATCGGTAGTTTTGTAGATGAAGATCTAGCTCTTGACTATGCGAATCAGATGATGGAGCAAGGTATTGGGGTAAAATTATTATCACCCACCGATAGAGCTCCACTCATGCATCGTGTTGCAGTAGCTGATTTTACTGATTTCAATGAAGCTATGCAGCAAGTGCAGCAGTTTAGAGATAAATATGGCGATAACACCTGGGTTCTTAAATATTAATATGTTTTTACTTCAAATTCAGACTGAATTAGACACGGCTACTGTTGATACCCTTAGTAATGCTGGTACTGAAGCAGTGACCGTTTGGGATTTATTGTTAAAAGGTGGGTATGTAATGGTCCCACTTATATTATTGTCCATTCTTGCAGTGTACATTTTTGTAGAGAGAGTACTGACGATCAAAAAAGCTTCTAAAGTACCAGAGCAGTTCACTGATAAAATTAAGAACCTGGTTTCAAGTGGAGACATTAATTCGGCAAGATTGATCTGTTCACAAACTGATACACCTATTGCAAGAATGATAGAGAAAGGTATCAGCAGGATTGGAAGTCCCCTCAAAACGATTGAAGCTTCAATAGAAAACGTAGGTAAAATTGAGCTTTACCGTTTAGAAAAAAACCTCAATCTTTTAGCGACAATTAGCGGTGCTGCTCCCATGATAGGATTTTTAGGAACTGTTACGGGGATGATCCAGGCTTTTATAGCCATAGCTCAGGAAGAGGGTAATGTTAGTCCAAGATTACTATCTACAGGTATATACGAAGCCATGATTACAACTGCAACAGGCTTGGCAGTGGGTATTATCGCTTATCTAGGATATAATTATCTGGTATCCCAGGTTAGCAAGGTGGTGCACAAAATGGAATATACCTCTATAGACTTCATTGATCTTTTGCAGGAACCCAGA
Source organism: Catalinimonas locisalis (assembly GCF_038039535.1). Lineage (NCBI taxonomy): Bacteria > Pseudomonadati > Bacteroidota > Cytophagia > Cytophagales > Catalimonadaceae > Catalinimonas > Catalinimonas locisalis. The sequence goes on from NZ_JBBPHP010000026.1 coordinate 38,250, forward strand.
TAATTATTTAGCCTATGAATCTTGACTCTAAACATAAAATTGAAACTTCTTTCAATTTTTCTTCCATTGCAGACATCATATTTTTGCTGCTAATATTTTTTATGTTGACTTCCTCTTTCGTTACGCCTTCAGGTTTGCCAGTCAATCTTCCCTCCAGCAAATCTTCTAACATTGTTATGCAGAAAGTTAGCGTAACAATTACCCCTGATATACGGTTTTACATTAATGATAAGTTAGTTCCCTCTGCTCAGTTGGAGTCTGCCTTAGCAGGTAGTCTGTCACAGAGTGAGCAGGGTGTAGTAGTACTTAATGTTGATAAGACAGTGCCGGTAGAGCATTTGGTTAGAGTTGCGGGAATAGCAAGCTCACTTAACGCAAAAGTGTCTGTAGCTACTATACCTGAATAGAATTATTCTAATAGGGTAACTGTTATCCGGGAAAGAAAATATCATGGCAGCTAATAAAGAAAAGAAAAATCAAAAAATAGGACTGATAGTAACTCTTTCTGTTCATGCAGTGGTGTTTCTACTCTTTTTCTTTATGCTCGCCTGGCGTGAACCTGATCCTCCAATTCCAGAATATGGTATTGAACTCAATTTTGGTTTGGACAATACTGGTTCGGGACAATCACCCCAGCCTAAACCCGCAGCAGTTGTACAAGAAGTAGAACAGGAAGAAATACAGGAGTCTGTAGTAGAAGAAGTTGTGGAAACTGAACCTGCAGAAGTTGTAGAGGAAATAAGACCTGCTGAGACTGTGACGCAGCCAGAACCTAGTCCTGATGTAATAGAAAAAGTACCTGAAACAACTACTGAAGTAGTTACTGAAACAAAAGAAGCGGCTGATGTTCCTAAACAGCCTGCCAAAGAACAGGCACAGCAAACAGCTGCTTCTAATGAAGGGAATGATGAGAAAAAGGAAGGGGATAAGGGCAAAGAGACTGGCGAAATTGATGCACGAGCCATTTACGGTGCAAAAGGATCAAGTCAGGGAGCTTCCTTACAAATGGAAGGATGGAATTGGGATTATATTCCAAAACCTGATGATTCATCCAACGAAAACGGTAAAATTGTTTTTCAGATAACGATAGATGATCAGGGTGAGGTGATAGGGGTTAAGACCTTAGAAAAAACAGTAAGCCCTGAAATTGAAAGATTATATCAGGAAGCAATTGAAAGAGTAACATTTAGTCGAACTGCTGATAACGTGAGACCCGCACCCATGTCAACAGGTAAGATCACTTTTTTAATTAAGTCAAAATGATTTTTTAAATATAAGTTGTTACTCATTATCAGTTATTTTTTTACAGCTTTCATTTTACTGATCTAAGTATTTTTCATTATATTAAATGAAGCTTTTTTACCACGATTTAGTATGTTATACCCAAGATTATTTTATAATCTTTACCGATTAATTTTGGATTAATATACAATTAGCTTTTTTTCAATAACAATTATTACTACCGAATGAATAAATATAAAGTAGTTCTGGCAGATGACCATGCGATACTCACCGAGGGTACATCCTCAATTCTTTCCGAATATGATTTTTTAGATTTAGTAGGGATTGCTTCAGATGGAGAAGAAGCTTATAAGTTGGTTGAAACAGAACAACCTGATGTATTAGTTTCTGACATCACCATGCCCGGAAAGTCAATCTTTGATATTTCTACGGATATAAAAAAGAAAGGGCTCCCAACCAAGATTCTAATATTTACAATGCACGAATCTCCTGATTATGTTTATAAGGCGCTTAATAGTAACATTTCAGGATATTTGACTAAAAATGCTGAAAAAGATGAGTTGGTAAAGGCTATACAAACGTTGGCGGAGGGTGATGAGTATTATAGTCAGCCTATTACTCAGATTATCGTGAAAGGGTTTAAGAACCGTAAGCAGAAGGATGCGGATAATCAGAATCCTCTTAACGTATTGTCAAAGAGAGAAAAAGAAGTATTGTTACTGTTAATTGAAGGGTATAACTCTAAACAGATTGCCGAAAAGCTATTTCTAAGTGAGCGCACCGTCTCAAATCATCGGGCAAATATGCTGCAGAAATGTAAAGTGAACAATACTGTGGAGTTGGTTAAACTCTATCTGGACAATGTGAATAAGTGGTAGTGCTACACTTTTATGGATATGGTAGGGTAAAAGAGCCCTACTTAATTCTCAATCATACTCCTGATCTTACCTGTCTCATTTTTTCATAAAATTGTGCTGAAGTTTTTCGCTTAAATACCTAGTATAGAATAAATTAGGTTTAATGAAGGAAGATCTACTTCAATACATTTGGCAGTTTCAACTATTTGATAAAAAAAATCTGAGAACTACAGAGGGTGAGCCACTAAATATCATCCGACCGGGAATAATAAATGATAACTCAGGCCCGGATTTTCATCAAGCTCAGGTTAAAATTGGAGAACTTTTGTGGTTCGGTTCAGTTGAAATACACCTATCTTCTAAGGACTGGAAATACCATCATCATCATGAGGACAATAGTTATGAAAATGTAATACTACATGTAGTATGGGAGGGGAAGAGTGAAATAACCCACAATGATGGTTCTAAAATACCCATGCTGCTGCTACAACCTTTGGTTAGTCCTTTGCTCATTCAAAAATATCAAACCCTTCTATCAGCAAATCAAAATGCTGAACTAGCGTGTGCCCAACAACTGAGTCAGGTATCTGATTTGGTCAGGCTCTCGGTACTTCAACGATCAGCATTACAAAGGGTAGAAAGAAAAGCTAAGGAAATTTTACAAAGCTGGGCTTCAAATGACAAGGACTGGAATCAGATGGCGCTACAGATGACCTGTCAGGCTTTCGGATTTAAAGTTAATGCAGAAGCTTTTGCAACGCTCGGAAGCAAAGCGAAATATCAACATATCCGCAAAGAAAGCTATTCATTTGAAAATCTCTTGGCTTATATGTTGGCAGTCTCAGGTATCACAGTTAACTACGCTTTACCTGCTGATATCAGGAAAAATACCGACTACCTGTTCAATAAGTATCAAATACAGAAGTTTGGTATGAATGGAATTGAATTTCGTAAATCCCGGCTGAGACCAGCTAATTTTCCCGAAGTTCGTATGATACAACTTAGCGCATTACTATTCCAAAAAATCAATTTGTTAGATCTTTTGGTATATGAAAATCAGTTGGAAGTTATCTGGAAAGTATTTCAGGAAGCAAACCTGAAATTGAGTAGTCTAAACTGGAAGTTTTCAAAGTTTCCCACGCTGGGAAAGTCAAGTATTGAGAGTATCATCATCAATGCTATCGTTCCCTTTAGATATGCATTCGGATTACATCATAGTGATGAGAAACATCAGGAATTTAGTATTCAGTTGTTAGAGTTAATTTCATCAGAAAGCAACAAAACTACCAAGCTTTTTCTCAAACAGGGATTTAAAATAAACTCAGCACTGGAATCTCAGGGAGTATTAGAGCAGTATCATTATTATTGTAAACTAAAAAAATGCCTTAGCTGTAGTGTTGGATGTGCAGTTATGAAAAATCATGGATTAATCGTTACTTAAGCCCTAAAAATTGCTTGCTCTACTTTTCGCATTACAATCTCTGGCTTATTATTTTATTTTTAAGTACTTCTATCGCAGAGCCAGCCGGAAAAGGATTTATGTAGTAAGTCTTATGTTTAAAGTGTTTATAGGCTTGTGTGTGGGCATGTTGTACTCACTCTACTATCAGGAAGGAGATATGCTTGCTTATTATGATGATGCAGTTTTCCTAACCGACCTTTGTTTACAGAATCCCTACAAGTATAGCTTATTTCTTTTTGACCAGGAATTGGTTGAAGGACTGAGATTTGCTGACCAAAGCCGGGCATTATTTTTCTCAAAAATAGCAAGTGTAGTTAGTCTGTTCTCACTGAAAAACTACTGGCTGATTACCCTTAGCTTTTCTCTTATCAATTTCTTCTTCAGTTGGTGGTTTGTTGTAAAGTTAATAGACTTCCTTAAAGGAAATGAAGCAATTGTGTATGTATCAATCCTGTTCTACCCTTCAGTAGTATTTTGGAGTTCTGGTTTATTAAAAGAAGCAATAGCCCTTTCGTTAATATATTTTTTAAGTGGAGCATTGCTTAGTTACCATAAAAAAAGGTATGGCTGGAAAAAAAACACCTTTTTTAGTTTGGCGGTAGTACTTTTTTCATGGGCATTATGGATGCTTAAGTACTACTATGCTGCCATTTTGCTACCCATATTGCTGGTATTATTCATTATCCAAAACATGAAACACTATCAGGCGAATCTTACTCATATTCAATGGAAACTTACCTGGCTTATGTTAATTCTGATTGCCTCCGGTCTTTTCCTAATATTTATGTTTAGTCACCCCAATTTAAACCCCGACGCAATTTTAAAAGCCATTGTGAAAAATCACGATCTTAGTGTAACAGCCTCTGATGAGGGGAAGTACATCATTTTTGAAGGATTAAGTCCCAATTTTACCAGCTTTTTAGCTCAATTTCCTAAAGCCGTTTACAGCGGATTGTTCAGACCTTTACCTTTTGAAGGTAGCGGTCTGCTTTTCTGGCTGGCTGGTATTGAAAACTTTGTGCTTCTCAGCTTGAGTATACTAGCTTTGATTTCACTCTTTAGCCTCAAAAAAATATCAAATCCTGAGATGGTGGTGGCTTGTATAATTTACGTGATCTTGCTTGCAGGATTGATCAGCCTGGCGTCCCCAAATTTTGGTAGTTTAAGCCGATACAAGGTAGCCTATGCACCGTTTTGGTTGCTGATATCTCTTCTTTGTATAAACGAAAGTCCTTTTTTTAGCAGCATATCCCAGTCTAAAAAGAAGATATAAACAAAGAACCAAGAAGAAAAGTAGGGACCAATGTCCATTAGTATCTTGGTACCTAAATGAAAGAATACCCCCATGCTTAGAAATACGTATTTCCATCGGGGGAAAAATAGTATCAATATGAATGTAAGCTGAAAAACTAAGGCAAGCATTGGGAATAACTGAGCCAGAAAATCATTTTTAGCTATCATGATTCCCCAGGGCTGTTCATGCAGGGCGATATAAGTGCGAAATGTTTCCGCAGTAGCCCATTGAAAACCACTGGTAAGCAGCTTTTCAAGGCCAGATAACAGATAAACGCCAGCAATTGTAAATTGAATAAGAAATAATGTCCAGGACTGTATTTTGCTTTTCTCTTGATTAATCTGCTGGGATGTTACGTTTAGTTCATAGAAAAAGAAAGGCATCAGTAGCGCAACATATGTAAGGGTGACCTGTCCATGTTCTATCTTTTCAAACGAATTAAAGTAACCTTGAAAAAGTATGGACAGAATCGCTACTAAAGCGGGCCAGATTACTCTTTTGGAGCCAACAAGGATAATGAGAATACTTGATATGTAAAGAGCATAAAGTGCATAATAAATATTCAATGAAAGTATGGGTAAGTGGAAAATCTGATATAGTAGCACAGCCTTATAAAATGGAGCAAGGATGACTATATCATCAAATGCATAAACCCAGTTCCAGGTAAAATACAGCAGGCCGCAGTAAAAAATGAAGATTAATAATTTAGAATGAGGTACAGTAATGTATACGGAGTTCTTTCGGACTAACTTAATAGGACTTTTAATCCAGAATAAGAGAGTTAGACAGATAGCAATCAGAATTGTTCTTATCAGAATTTGGTCAGTCTTGTACAAAAAGAACGATAGTTCAAATCTTTGCTTTTCAACTTCAAATCTAGGGTATAGATTATGTATCAAATAGTTGAACCAATAGGGAGCATCCCCTTCATAAGCTCGAATTATAAGCTCTCTGAAGTAAAAAAAGTAGACCCCAGTAATGAGGAGAAGCAAAAGAAGTAGAAAAGAAAAAGAATATTTTTGGGCCTGTTTCACAATTGGGGATAGCGGGCAATCACACTACTATCATTAAGAAGTTTTCTTACTACAAAGATAGTATCAATAGTGTTAGTAGCTGGAAGCAACTCGAAGAATTGCTTGGTAAAGTGATCAGTTTCTTTACGATAATAGTAGTTTCTGAGAAGATAATTGAGCTTGCTTTGATCAATACCAGCTAAATCTCCTACATTTTTGTCAACAAAACCATTTTCATGAATTCCCAACAGCAAAAAATATTCGGTTTGAATATCTCTTTTTACCGGTTCAGCAAACATGCCAAAGCGAAAAAAAGGATAAAAAGTTTGCTGCATGATGAAAGGAAAAAACAGACCAAAAAGAATAACTATGCTCAGAGCATAACGAAATTTCAGAAGTCTTTGGAATGTGTTGTCATTATTTTTCAATGGCATGTATTGGCAAGTGAGCAATATCGCTAAAGTTCTCAATTTCACTTAGCAGGTGATCGTCACCTTTCGGATAAAACCACTTGGTTTCTATAGTATTACCACTTTTATGAATTTCCGCTAATCTCTTCAGTACCTCATAAATTGACTTTGCTGATGCAGTATTGTAATATTTAAATTCAAAAACAGCTTCAGTGTGAGAAGGAGGGTTTTTAATGTAAGCATCCATCCATTGAATTACAGGAAAATAAAATCCTAGTGCATCTTCCTGATCTGAAATTCCATGAATAAGGATTTTTCCTTCTTTTGAATCTAGTCTAACTTCCGGGCTTTTATCTGTTGCTTCTAATTGTAATGGCTCCATATAATCCAAAAATATAGTTTTCAATTTACTAACTTAATTAAGTGCCTATCAATTTGTTTGCAAAAACAAAATCTCTCAATTCCTGCACCTCAGTGTCCAGAATCACTTTATTACTGCCTTCCCAGAGTTTTTTGCCCTTATAAAGAAACATTACATGATCACCTATACCAATCACAGAATTCATATCATGTGTGACCACTACTGTAGTAATATCAAACTCATAGGTAATTTCCTGAATGAGTTCATCAATGAGAATGGAAGTCTGAGGATCAAGACCGGAATTAGGCTCATCACAAAATAAATATCGGGGATTATTGACAATAGCGCGGGCAATGCCTACTCTTTTCTTCATACCTCCGCTTAATTCGGAAGGCATTTTTTTATTAACATTTTCCAGACCCACTCTTTTAAGACAGAAATTTACTCTATCCTGCTTTTCATCCTCAGGCAAATCAGTAAGGATGTTCATAGGAAATTTCACATTGTTTTCAACAGTGAGTGAATCAAATAGAGCAACTCCCTGGAATAACATCCCAATCTCACGACGTATTTCAGTTTTTACATCCTTATCGGCATTGGTAAAATCCCTTTCATTGTAATAAACAGTGCCTTCATCGGGTGGAATAAGCCCCACAATACATTTGAGCAATACACTCTTACCAGTACCGCTGGCACCGATGATCAAATTATTTTTACTCTGGTGGAAAGTCCCGCTGATGTCATCCAGTACAGAAACACCATTGAAGGATTTAGAAATGTTCTTTATCTCAATCATAATCTGTAAGGCTTACAGTAATACTTCAACTACAAGATAATCTGCCAGAAGGATAGCGATACAACTGTTAGTTACCGCACTGGTACTGGCCTGGCCAACTTCTAAAGCTCCACCTTTTGTATAAAATCCTTTGTACGCTGCAATAGATGATACCAAAAATGCGAAAACCAACGATTTTACCAGGGCGATGAAGATAAAATATTGTCTGAAGTCAAAGCGTAGGCCGTACACATAATCTTCACCGGAAACGATATTTGTAAGTGTACCCACCAGAAAACCTCCGTAAATGGACAGAAAACCTGCAAGTACGCACAGCATAGGAAACATCAACATGGCTGCTATAATTTTGGGAAGCACCAGATAGGAAGATGCGTTGATTCCCATGACTTCAAGGGCGTCTACCTGCTCAGTAATCCGCATGGTACCTAACTCACCAGCGATATTTGAACCCACTTTTCCGGCCAAAACTATGGATGTAATGGTCGGAGCAAGTTCAAATACAGTCATGTCACGAACAACAGTGCTGATAATAAAGTCCTGTATAAAGGGGCTTACCAGGTTGGCCGCTGTCTGTACTGTTGTCACAGCGCCAATAAAAGTGGATACGATAGTCACTAATACCAAAGAGTTGATGCCAATAATGATGGCTTCGTCTAAAGTACGTTTGACATACGTACCGAAGGTTTCCATTTTTTTAAATAGCGTACCAATAAAAATGACGTATTTACCAAGGCTTCTCATAAAAGTTATTTAGATATGGATATTGCATAGTTATTATTAATATGCATTAACTCATAAAGGAATAACGTAAAAAGATATTTTTGTTAAGAAAAAACAGAATTTTATGAAAAAATTAGCAGTTGTAACCGGAGGAACCAAAGGAATAGGAAAAGCGATCATTAAAAGCTTTGCTACCGAAGGATTTTCTATCGCTACCTGCTCAAGGACAGAGAGTGATCTGGAAAAGCTCCAAAAAGAGATAAATGATAAATATCCTGAAGTTGATTTTCTTTATCAATCGGCCGATTTATCTGATAAAAATCAGGTTAAAGCTTTCGCAGCAATGGTTAATACTTCTGGTATACCTGTAGAAATTTTGGTCAATAATAGCGGGCTTTTCATTCCCGGGCAGATTCATCAGGAAGAAGAGGGAGCTTTGGAAAAAATGATAGATACCAATTTATACAGCGCTTATCATCTCAGTCGTGCACTGATCAAGCCCATGATGGAGCGTAAAAAAGGGCATATTTTTAACATTTGTTCTACAGCCAGTATAGTGCCTTATACCAACGGGGGTTCGTACTGCATAGCCAAGTTTGCCATGCTGGGAATGAGTAAAGTGCTTAGGGAAGAAATGAAGCCCTATGATATCCGTGTAACCTCTGTATTGCCTGGCGCCACATATACTGCCAGCTGGGAAGGAACTGATTTGCCGGAAGAACGATTTATGAAGTCAGAAGATGTAGCTGAAACGGTGTTAACGGCTTACAAGCTATCCGATCGTGCAGTAATGGAAGAAGTACTGATCAGACCACAATTGGGAGATTTGTAGCTTAGAATTTTACAACATTTCAACTGTAACCAAGTTTACTAATAGAATTTATGCAATCTTCGTTATTTTGCGATGGTATTGAGATTCATCTTATAATCATATGTCCATATTAGCATCAGAAGTACAGCCTTTTAAAAAATACTGTCAGAGCCTTACTGCCTACCACCGACGTCAGACCCGTGAAGTCTATATTGGTGATATTCCGCTGGGAGGTGATAACCCAATCAGGGTACAATCTATGACCACTGTGGATACGATGGATACTATGGGCTCGGTGGAGCAAACCATTCGTATGGTTGATGCGGGTTGCGAATATGTGCGCATCACAGCACCAAGTATCAAAGAGGCTCAGAACCTAGAAAATATTAAAAAGGAACTTCTGAAAAGAGGCTACAAAGTACCTCTGGTTGCCGATATACACTTTACGCCTAATGCTGCTGAACTAGCCGCGCGACTGGTAGAAAAGGTGCGTATCAATCCGGGCAACTATGCAGACAAAAAGAAGTTTGAGCTGATTGAATATACGGATGATACTTATCAGGTAGAGATTGAGCGTATTCGTGAGAAATTTGAACCACTGGTAAAAATCTGTAAAGAATATGGCACCGCCATGCGTATCGGTACCAATCATGGGTCTCTATCAGATAGAATCATGAGCCGTTATGGGGATACTCCCTTAGGCATGGTAGAGTCCGCTTTAGAGTTTATTCGTATCTGCGAGGAACTCAATTATTATGACATAGTGGTGTCTATGAAAGCCAGTAACACCCAGGTGATGGTGCAGGCGTACAGATTACTCGTTCAAAAACTGGACGAGGAAGGCTTACAACCTTATCCACTGCATCTGGGAGTGACTGAGGCTGGAGATGGTGAAGATGGCCGTATCAAATCAGCCGTAGGTATTGGTACATTGCTGGAGGATGGCCTGGGAGATACCGTAAGGGTTTCTCTCACTGAAGAGCCTGAATTTGAGGTGCCCGTAGCTTATAATCTTGTAAAAAGATATGACAGCCGTTCATCGCACGAGCGGATTTTTCCAATTGAGCATGTACCCAAAGATCCATATAGCTACAGTCGGAGGAGAAGTCATGAAGTGGGCAATGTAGGAGGAGAAAATGTACCCAGAGTTATTACAGATGTTCGTAACGTAGAGGACTGGACATACAAGGATTTTAAAAGTATCGGACATTTTTACCTGCCTGAGCCTGATAAGTGGACCATGAATGAAATTGGCTGTGACTACATTTATACAGGTTCTCAACCTATTGATTTCATGCTTCCTAATGGACTAAAGGAAATTTTAGATTATCAGGCTTGGCTGAATTGTGCTGATAAAATTAATAAACTTCCTCTGTTTAGCTGGGATGAGTATCAGGACAGAGAGGCATCTCATTCCTATGCCAACTTTTTGGAGATCAGTCTGTCCGAAACAAATGAAGGCTTTTGGCAGAAAATTGCGGATGATCAGAATTTGATATTAATTCTGGATACTGATAATGAGCATGCAATGCCTGAACAGCGCAGGTTCTTTTATGAACTGATGAATCGTGCTATTGATTTACCAGTCATTATCAAGCGCAAGTATGGAGATTTAGAAGATGAAAAAGTGCAGTTATACAGCGCTACGGATATGGGAGGATTGTTGATTGATGGTTTTGGTGATGGAGTTCTATTAAGTATGGATATCGTCCGGCCTAAGCCGAAAGAAGCGCAATTACAAATGATTGCAAGAAACAACAGCATATCTTTCGGTATTCTTCAGGCCTGCAGGACAAGAATGTCTAAAACCGAATACATTTCATGCCCTTCCTGCGGACGTACTTTATTTGACCTACAGGAAACTACTGCGATGATACGTAAAAGAACCGATCATCTCAAAGGAGTGAAAATTGGTATTATGGGCTGCATTGTAAATGGTCCGGGAGAAATGGCAGATGCTGATTACGGTTATGTAGGGTCTGGGAAAGGAAAAATTACGCTTTATAGGGGGCAAAATGTAGTCAAAAGAAGTGTTCCTTCTGAGCATGCAGTGGATGAACTTATACAACTGATCAAAGAAGATGACCGCTGGAATGAACCTACCTCTCACCCGGAGTAGGCTGTAGATTTCAAATGAACGTTTTGTTGAAATTGTTGCTTAATTAAGTAAACACTATAATTATGAGCGATAATAAGAAAGGTGGATGGAAAGACTTTTTCTCATTAGGAGAAGTTGGAGGTTATTTTTTCCGAAGCAAAGAAAAAAACCGCACAGATAATGTGAATCTTAAAATGATGCATGGTATCAATAAGATTTCAATTGTGATGTTCTTGATAGGAGTTATTTATCTGGTAATCAAAAACCTGTTTTAGTTGGATATAGAATCTTTTCGCAATTACTGTCTTTCAAAGAAAGGGGTAACAGAAGAATTCCCTTTTGATGAACAGACACTGGTTTTTAAAGTCATGGGAAAAATGTTTGCTCTGACTCATATTGATACTTTTGAGAGTGTAAACCTGAAATGTGATCCGGAGAAAGCAGTTTTGTTAAGGGAACAATATCCTGAAATAAAACCAGGTTACCACATGAATAAGAAGCATTGGAATACAGTCTTGCTTAATGGAAGTATCGGAGATAGGCATATCAGAGAATTGGTAGATGAATCTTATGCACTGGTGTTGAAAGGATTGCCCAAAAAAGTTCAGTAATAACTTGCACTTCTTACAAAATCATGACAGATACTAAACCAACTTATCTTGCTTTAGGCGACTCGTATACAATTGGAGAGGGAGTGAAAGAGGAAGCACGCTGGCCGGTTTTCCTTGCAAATAAATTAAATTGGCAAAGTCCTCAGATTATTGCTACTACGGGCTGGACGACTTCTGAGCTCTTAGAGGGTATTTCTAAAGCGCAAATCGCTTCATCTTACGATTGGGTTTCTTTACTCATCGGAGTGAATAATCAGTACCGAGGGCAAAGTCTGGATAGCTATCAGCAGGATTTGATTCGTTTAGGAGAATTTATGCTTCCTTTGGTAGCGCATAATACCAAAAGGGTTTTCGTAATTTCAATACCCGATTATGGTATAACTCCTTTTGCAAAAGACAAAAGTCCGCAAACAATCAGTAGTCAAATTGAAAGTTTTAATCAAGTTAAAAGGGATTTTGCGCGTCATTTTGGCTTTCAGTATTGCGATATCACTCAGCACTCATTGAAAGCTGAGCATCATCAAGATTATCTTACTGATGACCAATTACATCCTTCTACAAAGATGTACAGACTTTGGGTAGATGAAATAATAAAAACCTGTGATTTTAGCTGAGCGTATATAAGATATATTTTTTTCCATAAAAGCTATTTCTTAAAAGATAAAGACTGATAAATTGCGTAAAATCTATAGCTTTGTTTTGAAAAGCTTTACTTACTTTTTTTGATATTATTGTTTTTAGCTAAGTGAAAGGTCATGACAGGAACACTTGATATTGCCATTCAGAAAATACAGAACTCAAGAATCAATAAAGTTGATTTTGACAATATCCCTTTTGGAAAAGTATATTCCGACCATATGTTCATCGCTGACTATAAGGATGGGCAGTGGGGAGCATTAAGAATTGTCCCATTTGAGCATCTGTCAATGAGTCCGGCGAATGCAGCATTGCATTATGGACAGTCAATATTTGAGGGCATGAAAGCCCACAAAGGTCCTGATGGAAGCGCTCTGATTTTCCGTCCGGAAAAAAATGCGCAACGCTTCAATCGTTCTGCGGTAAGAATGTGTATGCCCGAGTTACCCGAAGAAATATTTATTGGTGGTCTGGACGAATTGGTAAGATTAGATCGTAACTGGATTCCTGATAAGGAAGGAAACTCACTCTATCTCAGACCGTTCATGTTTGCTGCTGATGAGTATATCGGAGTGCGTCCGTCTCTTACCTATAAGTTTATGATATTTACCTGTCCGGTAGGTGGATACTACAGTAAGCCGGTTAGGGTTAAGATAGAAACTAAATTCGTAAGAGCAGCAGAAGGAGGGACTGGGGCTGCTAAAACTGCTGGTAATTATGCTGCTTCTTTATACCCTGCGCAACTGGCTGGAAAAGAAGGTTATGACCAGTTGATCTGGACTGATAGTAAAACCCATTCGCTGATTGAAGAGGCAGGAACTATGAATATCATGTTGGTCATTGACGGTAAGTTAATAACGCCACCTACCAGCGGTACTATTCTGGAAGGTGTAACCCGTGATAGTATATTAGAGCTTGCCCGTGACTGGGGGATGGAAGTAGAAATAAGAAAAGTTACAGTAACAGAAATCATTGAAGCCATCAAGGCTGGCCGTCTACAGGAAGCTTTTGGCGCAGGTACTGCTGCTACTGTTGCCCATATTGCTGCCATTGGCTATGAAGGAATTGACTATGAACTACCACCGATAGAAAGTAGAGAGTTTTCTAACAAAGCACTGGTAGAAATGGAATCTATCAAGAGAGGAAAAAAAGAAGACCGTTTCGGTTGGATTCATAAAATTTAAATATTATAAATTGTACTGAAATCCACTTTAGACGAAAAGTGGATTTTTTTTGTTTAACTCAATATAAATTGTTACACCCATGACTAAAGATCAACTGAAAGATTTGAAGGCAAGAGTAGATGCCTTGAGGAGGTATCTTTGACTACGATAAGAAGATAAGTGAAATAGAAGATGAAGAAGCCATAAGTGTTCAGCCAGACTTCTGGAACGACCCTAAGCAGGCAGAGCTCACGATGAAGTCCATTCAGAGCAAAAAAGTATGGACTAATAATTTTGAAAAAGCTCAGACTGCCTATGAAGACCTGGATACGCTCTATGAGTTTTATGAAATGGATGAGGTCAGTGAAGAGGATATCAACAAAGAGTACAAAAAGACTCTCCAGATCATTGAAGATTTAGAGTTCAAAAAAATGCTCTCTGGAGAAGAAGATCAGCTCAGTGCCATCCTGGAAATTAATCCTGGAGCTGGTGGTACAGAAAGTCAGGACTGGTCGGAGATGCTCATGCGCATGTACATCATGTGGGGGGAGAGTCACAACTATAATGTAAAGCAAATCAGTTATCAACCGGGGGATACTGCCGGAATTAAAGGTGTTTCTTTAGAGTTTGACGGAGAATTTGCCTACGGCAATTTAAAGTCGGAAAATGGTGTACATCGTTTGGTAAGAATTTCTCCATTTAATGCTAACGGTAAGCGACAAACTTCTTTTGCATCAGTATTTGTATACCCGGTAGTAGATGATTCAATTGAGATTGATATCAATCCCGCAGATATCACATGGGAGACTTTCCGTTCAGGAGGTGCAGGTGGGCAGAATGTAAACAAGGTTGAAACCGCAGTCCGTTTACGTCATGCTCCTTCTGGTATTGTGGTAGAGTGTCAGCAGGAAAGATCTCAACTTCAGAATAAAGATAAGGCCATGAAAATGTTGAAGTCCAGGCTTTATCAGGTAGAAGTGGAAAGAAAAAATGCGGAAAGAGCAGAGATTGAAAGTAATAAGGATAAGATAGATTTTGGGTCCCAGATCAGAAATTATGTGCTACATCCTTACAAACTGGTTAAAGATACCAGAACTAGTGTAGAACGTACGGATGTTAATCAGGTGCTGGATGGAGATTTGGATGAATTTATCAAAGCCTATCTGATGGACCAATAATCAAAAAAAAAGCAGGTCGGTTATGCCTGCTTTTTTTATATGATTATCTCAAGAGCAAAATAACTCTCAATTTGTTGCCGGATATTGTTGAATCTGTAGGAATATTAACTTATTATCTTCGTTTCAAAGTAATATAAATGAGGAGGAATAATTAAATACTTTTGTGTGGACATTGATATTTTTTTACAACTAACTATTTCCCGGCAAGCGCAGTATACCTGGAAACACGGTAGTCATTTGGCTAGGAAAGATGGTTTCCGTTTTTACCACGATCTATACGCATTAAATGATTTCTTTGTAGAAATTGTCTATAATCTTGAACTAGGCCAAGTAGACAGGATAGAAGGATTTTTACAAACCTCTCGTTTAAATCCTTACATTGAAGATATAAGTCTGGATGAGTTATTTTATTAAAAGCCTCTGATTTGCACAGAGGCTTCATTATTTATGATCGGAGCTTTAAATCTACACGGTCACTTCGGTAAAAATCTTATCAACATCTTTTTTAAGAATTACTTCTCTATCCAGAAGCAACTCGGCAACTCTGTTTAATGCCTCTCTTTCATCTTTAAGAAGTAATTTAGCTCTTTCATAAGCATTGTGGATCACCAGCTGAACTTCTTCATCAATCTTTTTACCTAAATATTCACTGTAAGGCTTTTGCAGAGATTGTTGATTTTCACCAGTGCTGTCATGAAAACTCAGGTTACCCACTTTTTCACTCAGCCCGTATATAGATACCATGCTATATGCCATCTTGGTTACTTTTTCAAGGTCATCCAGAGCACCTGATGATATTTCATCAAACACTATTTCCTCAGCAGCTCTTCCTCCCAGGGTAGCACACATTTTATCAAAAAGCTGTTTTTTTGTCACGATATTTCTTTCCTGCGGCATGTACCAGTTTGCACCCAATGATCTACCACGAGGGATAATGCTTACTTTGACTAAGTCATCAACATTTTTGAGCAGATGGCTGATTACCGCATGACCTGCTTCGTGATATGAAATAATTTCTTTTTCCTCATCAGAAATTTTTCTGCTTTTTTTCTCCAAACCAGCTACTGTTCGGTCCAATGCATTCATCATATCCTCATTGATCACATAATCTCTTTCGTTACGAGCAGCGATCAGCGCAGCTTCATTGCAAATGTTGGCAATATTGGCACCGGCAAAACCGGCACTTTGTGCTGCCAATACATCAACCTTTATATCATCTTTTATATTGATATTTTTAAGGTGAACTGCAAAAATAGCTTTTCTTTCCTCAAGGTTAGGAAGATCAAGGTAAATCTCACGGTCAAAACGCCCGGGACGTAATAATGCTTTATCCAGCACATCTTTACGATTAGTAGCGGCAAGCACAATTACTCCTGAATTGGTTTCAAAACCATCCAGAGCCTGTAATAATTGATTGAGTGTATTTTCCTGCTCGTCATTACTTTGTAAAGACTTAGCTTTTCCTCTTGACCGGCCAATAGCATCAATTTCATCTATAAATATGATACAGGGAGCCTTTTCTTTTGCCTGTTTAAATAGGTTTCTTACCCTTGAAGCACCAACTCCCACAAACATTTCTACAAAGTCAGACCCAGACATTGATAAAAAGGGGACATTTGCCTCACCAGCTACTGCTTTTGCCATCATGGTTTTACCAGTTCCGGGAGGGCCAACCAGTAACATTCCTTTAGGAATTTTGGCGCCCACAGTAACGTATTTACTGGTATCTCTCAGGTAATGTACTACTTCCGCTACTTCAGTTTTAGCTTCTTCTAATCCTGCGATGTCATTAAATCTGATGGATGGCTTGTTCGTTTCATCGTATATTTTTGCCTTTGATTTACCGATTGAAAAGATGTTGTTTCCACCCCCCATAGATTGCTGGGCTCTTTTACGCATAAAGTAAAAAAAGAAAACGATAAGAATGATGGGTAGTAACCATGGTAATAAGCTGGACAACCAGTTTGTCTGGTAAACATAGTTTACATTAACCGGACTTATGTTGTAGGTTGATTCTGCCTCCTGTATTTTATCCTCAAAAGTTTCCACTGAACCTAAAGTATACTGAAAGTCAGGGCCATTAGTGCTCTGATTAAAAATTCCCTGGTCCTCAGCTTCTTGGTTTGCAGCGCTATCATTAAGATAAATATGAGCAATCTTCTTGTTGATGACCTCTATTTTCTGTACTCGCTCTCTTTGCAGGTAATTTTCTTTCAACTCTTGCCAGCCAATGGATTGTGAAGTGCTGGAAGACTGGCCAAAAAAGTAAAATCCAAACACTACCATTAAGCCAAAAAATAACATCCTCAACCAGGAATTATTAGGTCTCTGATTTCCTTTTTTGCTTTGTTTTATATTTTTTTCTTTTTTATTCATAAGTTTTCGGCTAATTTTTTAATTCTTTACAAGTATAACTACCGAGAACTCAATTCGTTATCTTGAGAATCCTTTTCTTATTGCTAAATAAATAGCTGGGGAAATGATGAAAATTTTCTACAGTGATGGGGAAAATTCGCTTAAGAAAAATGGCCTTTGCCTCAATTTTTGGGACTATTTGGCTTAGGCACGGAATTGGAAATACCTTTTGCAAATTGTTATTCCAGATTTTTTAAACTAGACAATTAAATTTTTTGAACTACAAATATCGCTTCGGCGGCCACTGGAAAAACAATCGGGCTGTTTACTTGATGGAAATGGACTTAGGAGGGTAATTTACCCTCCTTTAGTTTTTATAAGCGGTTTTAGAATATTACTAAAGAAACATTCACGACATACAGCTTTTAGAAATACTTAGAATAAGCTATTTAATTCTACCAACCTCTTCACTTAACTTCTATTGTATCTGTAAGAATATCCTCTATAAAGTTTAGAAAAATAAGCAAAACGTGTGCTTAGCAGGTTTTATGCGCTTTAAAAGCGGTTAAATTCATGTAAGAATAGAATTGGAAAATAAATAATTGAACTTTTTTTATTTGAAACTTAAATATTCTTATTTATATTGCATGCATAATAAGATTAGAAATTGAAAAAATATAAAAATATGATACGCTTTCCAGAACTTGAACTCCAGCCTAATGGAGCCGAATCATTCTATAATGAATATAAGGATAAGCTTTCCGAAGAAAAACTCTTGAGAGGCTTTTCTTTTGCCCAGGCATGTGATGACTTTCAGAGGCATTTCAACAAATACCTCATATCTGATAAGAATAGCATGTATCACATGAATAATGCGGTTAGAAAATTCTTTGTTGACAATAAAGCTAACCGTCAAAGCATGATGCTGTTTGCCATATTTGTGAGGGAGCATCTGGAAATAACCAATGAAATGCTTTTAGAAAAGGAGTATTACGAGTTGATGAATAAGTTTAACGCTACAAAAGAAAAGCTTCATCAATTGCTCAATATGCTATTAGCAGATAACATAGAAAATGAAATAATTGATTAGTTGGATTTGATTTACAGTGTTTTCAGTGCTTGTAAGGAGTAAAGCCAGTGATTATTTAGTTACTGGCTTTCTTATTTCTAGGTTTTCAATTGCAAATTTTACTGCTTGTTTGATAAATGAAAATTGTTCAGTTCCAACCCATTTTTGATTAATTTCAATTTCTATCCCAGCATACACATCATCATCATACTGAGTTCTCAAATAAGTGGTAAGGCCATCATCTATTCCAAGGTAGGGCTCATTAAACCTGATCTGCATATGAGGAAGTTGCATTTGCATGTCCGACTTCAGAAGCGTACTAGTTTGCAATTCCAGAGGCCGTGCAGGATCAAACAAAAGTCCCAAATCTACATCCCGGGTATATCCATCAAATACCGGAGTAAATGAGTGGATAGAAAAGTGCAGGCTTTTCTGATGCTTAAGTACATTGCTTCCAATGATAGATTTAACCTTATTTCTGTAGGGATGATAAAATTCAGCCAATAAATCCGCTTTTTCCTGTTCTGATATGGATTGTGTAAATTCTGAAAAAAGCTGAGGATGTCCCACTGAGCGATTCATTTCTATCAAAAGTCTGCTCGTAGTGCAATACACCAGCGGAATTCCCAATGTTTGGAACAGATATTCAGATACCTCCAGCGTACCTGCGTCCCATCCCCGATGACTTTGAAGTACTTTCTCCTGACCTAGAAAGTATTGTAGAAAAGCAGGAGGAATATAGTTTCCTCCGTGCTCACAGCTTAAGAAACAGGCATAGTTTGCCATGTCTCAAAGGTTTCGTTTTCATCCAGACAGTCACATAATTCGCTGTAAATTAACTTCAGGTTCTCTTTGCTGTAGATACTATCAGCCAACTGAAGGATTTTACCTCCTAGAGATCCACGCATAAGAAGCATATCTAAAGTAGGGGCCCAGGGAGCAATCCTCTGAGGATAATATTCATGTACCAGTTGGTACAAATGCAACCAGATTTGCTTCGCTTTTGCATGATCCTTTTCCCACCGGAATAACTTGAGATAAGCAGCATCTTCAATAACCGTATTTTCGGCATCTTGAATTACCTTCTGGAAAATTTGAAACAGTGCATCTTCTGACCAGCTTTTTTGCTCATCCAATGAGATATTTTTTCCTTCCACCAAAAGCCTAAGTACATGGATGATCAGGTTGAGAATAGCCAAGTCAGCAATTGGGCTTTCCTGTATGTCAAGAATTCTGATTTCTATAGAACCACGATCAAATCTGGCGATCGCACCTCTGGAGTTAAGCCATACTGCTTCCAGGATTTCATCTTTATCAAAAGGTTTGGCTGCTAAACCTATAGGGTCATAGATCATGCGCTGGTAATCTGCCTCGCTGAAAGCCTGCTCAGGAATGACTTTGCCAGTGATTTCCGGAATTCGCTTCTGGTTTTGCTGATAGTAGTCAAGTCGCTTGTCAAGCTTTCCTGTATAGCTGCCTTCCAGTATGGGTGAACTTGCGGTAAGTGCTGGCATTATGGGCATCAGTACACGTATTGCAGCATGCAGTTTGGCAAACTCCTCATCTCCTGAGAACGGAAGATTCAAATGAGTACTCTGCAAATTTGACCACCCATGACCTTTACAGTTAAAAATACGATCATAGGTTTCATAGATTTCTTTATTGCCATGAGGCCAAAGCTGCGTTTCTTTTGCTGGATTCATCCAGGGGTGAGCAGCAGTAGGCATTAATTTGGCATCAAATCGGTTCAGCAAAGCATTAATCTGCTTCACGTTCCTGGTAAAATCTTCCCCTAGCTTCCAGAGGTCATCAGTGGGGTGGGTACATTTTAGCTCAATTACGTGTCTTACCAACTCATTGGACCAGGTAACCGGTCCATTCTCAAATTCATCTACTAATTTACCTGCTGCTGCTGTGAGTAGTTCATCAGCAATAGGTTTTATATCCAATGTATTTTTGTCAACAATCATGTATTCCAGTTCCACACCATAAGCCTGGAAAAGGTGAAGAGGTTTGCGTTCTTGCATGTTAATTGGATTTAACGCGTTGTAAGAGGGTATCCATAATTTTCAGGTAAAGCTGATCTTTGATCATTTTGTCTTCAATTCCACCGTCAATACTGGGGTTATCATTGACTTCAATCACATAATATCGTCCATTGGCCTCTTTGATATCCACCCCATAAAGGCTATTGCCGATGAGTTTGGTAGCTTTTAGTGCAGTTTCAATCAGTTCCTTGGGAGCATCATTGAAAGTCAGAGTTTCTGCCTTACCATCCTTATCTTTTGCTTTTGACCAGTTGACGATTTGCCAGTGATTACGCGCCATAAAGTACTTGCAGATATACAAAGGTTCATTATTGATGATACCAATCCTCCAGTCAAAGGCGGTGGGCATAAATTCCTGAGCAATTAACAATTCTGAATTTTGGAAAAGGCTCTGTAAAGCAGGCACAAGTTCTGGTTCCGAATTAATTTTTATGACGCCTTTGGAAAAACAGCTGTCAGGCTGTTTCAGCACCAAAGGAAAACCAAAATCATAGAGCGCTGATACCGGAGTTTCTTTGCGCACCATCATGGATTTAGGAGTCGGTATCTGGTTGGCTTGCAACACTTCGTTCAGATAGACCTTATTAGTACACTTCAGAATTGAGTCTGAATCATCAATTACAACCAGCCCTTCAGATTCAGCTTTTTTAGCAAATCTAAAGGTATGGTGATTTACATTGGTGGTTTCACGGATAAAAAGCGCATCATATTGAATGAGCTTTCCTAAATCATTTTTGGTAATCAAGTCTACACTAAAGCCGGTTTTATCGGCAGCTTTCACAAATTTTTGAATAGCCTTGGCATTGGATGGAGGTGTTTTTTCATCGGGATTTATCAATATAGCCAGGTCGTACTTTTTACGTGACACATTGCTTCCGAATGTTTTTTTACCGGCAAAATATGCCTGTAATGAAGCACTCAGCAATGGCTTATCCTCTTCTGGTATATCTGCATTATTCATGGGCCGGATGTACTGCAGCAACCATTTTTTTTCTTTTTGTACAAAGCGAGCCTTAAGAAGAGGGGTTTGCAATAAATTAAATAGGAGGGAAGCAAGCTTGAGAAAAGCCTCGTTCTGAGTTTTTCCCATATAAATGCGCATCTCGACCGTTTTGTCGCCCACCTGCTTGAATGCATCCTGTATCAATTCGTCAAAATCCAAGCTGTCCTCACGGATCAGGGAAGGATAACGAAAATCCTGAATGGAAGAAATGCGCGGCATAACTTTATGACCTCTGGCTTCTGCAAGTAGAGAAACATAATAACCAAGGCTTTGATACTGATAAGAGCGGCAAAAGTTGAGAATTTTGGTGTTTCTTGCTTTCAGTAATTGAGATTCCCCGAAATATTCTGTGGGAGTAATCACCTGAACGCCATCAATTTGAAATTTCCAGTTGTTTGGGTTTTCTGTTACAATAAGTTTAGACATGTTAACTTTTTTTCGGCTGAATAATCAATAAGTTTGCATCGTAAGTGACAATGCCAAGTAATATGGCATTGATAAGTCTGTCAATAGGAACCTGATAATGCTGCTCAGTTTTGGCTACTGGATTCGGATTCAGAGGATCAGAAATATGCACCATTCTGGTCTCTCGGTCATAGCCTTTAATCAGTACAAAATGACCGCTAGGTTCGCCTTTTACATCGTGATACTGATTAGTCTCTGGTATTTCACGGGCACATTGGTACAAGTAAGTAGCACTAAGCCCTGTCAATATAGGGACCTGCCTGACCAAATATCTTTTCAGAAGTTTAGGCGTTAGTTCCTCATATAATATTTTTCCACCAAGAGACAGATAATGTACATAGGCGTCTGTTGCCTGTTTTATTCTCAATTGTCTTTTTACAGATGCCTGTTGCCTCAATTTGATGTGTAACTCAGTATCTTCTTTAAACCAGGTAGGGTCAAAAATGTGTAAATTATAGGTATAAATAGTGGCCTGATATCCTCTTTTCAGCGCGTGTATGCCCAGGTATACTGCCAGGGTACCACCACTTTTCAATTGCTGTACTTCCCCGATTACAGTTTCCATCTCCATATGATCCTGATAGTAGTTGTAAAGGGCATGCAGGCAAGTAGGTCCACAGGTGACATCGTCAGGCTGAGGCTTTATGTTGACTGTCAGTACATGCTTAATTTCATCCATGCTTACTTTTAATAATTTTACTACTTTGACGACATGGAATGGAAAAGTCACATGAATGTGTAATAATTGTAAGATTTTTTATGAGAGAAAATAATAGCGTTAATTCTATGGCAGAGATAGAGAAATTGAGTGATGAAAGACTAGCAATTCAGTTGAAAGAGAGTGGTGATCAGCGGTACTTTGCTGAACTTGCACGTAGGCATGAAAAAAAAATTCTAAAAAAGTGTAAGACTTATGTAATGCAGGATGATGCAAGCGAGGACTTAATGCAGGAGATTCTTATTAAGGTTTTTTTGCGCATAAAAGATTTTCGTAACGAAGCTAAATTTTCCACCTGGCTGTTTACTATTATACATAGTACTTGCATAGATTATTTGCGGAAACATAAGAAAAATGTGCACAGTGTGATTACTGAAAAGCTGAGCGATGAAGTGGGAGAAATCATTGAAAGCGAAGAGGAAATTAATGAAGCACTGAGTGAAAAAGTACTAATTGAACTTCTGGATCAGATGACTCCTGAGGAAAAAATGTTGCTACTGCTCAAGTATAAAGAAAAACACCAGATCAAAGACATTCAGAAAACACTCAATTTATCTGAGAGCGCCGTTAAAATGCGACTGAAGAGAGCCAAAGAAAAAATTAACAAGCTATATAACATGCATAAGGGTAGTTAATAGCATTTTTTTTTGAGACTATGTACTTATGCAGCATAGTACAGTACAGTTTCTCTGACTTTCTTATTTACATTTGAATCCGTGTTACCTACATGAGTATTTTTTGTTTGAGGGGCATTATCAATTTTTAGCATCCAAGTACGATAATCTGATTACTGACTCCACCTAGACTTTTCGTAAAGTAAAATATCGGGAGGAGTTTTTTACTAAAAAAATGCAACCGATTACAATTTAGGCGCATGTGTTTTGAGCTGCTCACAGTTTGAGAGCAGCCAGTAGTATAGGCATTATAAACAACTTAAAACACTTCATTATGAAAACTCGCTATTTTTGGAAGCGTGTGCTGGTGTGGATTAGTCTGGCTTCCACCTACAGTTTGTTTTTTCAAACAGCAGTAGCAGAGGCATTTGAGCATTCAGCTTCCTTCTCCTCCGCTAATTCCTACGAAGATCAGCTGGAAAAAACAATTACTGGGAAAGTGACCGATGCGGAAAACGGTGACGGGCTTCCCGGTGTCAATGTGGTTGTAAAAGGGACTACCAATGGTACTATTACCGATGTGGAGGGAAATTATCGTCTTACTGTACAGGATAATGCTGCTACCCTTGTTTTTTCTTCTGTAGGTTACACCTCTGAGGAAGTCAGCATTGGCAATCAATCGGTAATTGATGTACAGCTGTACGCAGATATCAGATCCCTTTCCGAAGTAGTTGTGGTAGGTTATGGTACCCAAAAGAAAGCGGATATCACCAGCGCCATCGCCACTATGGACGTGGAAAAACTGGATGAGCGACCACTTGCCCGCCTGGATCAGGCATTGGTAGGGCAGATGGCAGGAGTAAGAGTACAGCAGACCAGTGGTGTGCCGGGTAAAGGTTACAGCATTCAGGTAAGAGGAACCGGATCTATCAATGCCTCCAATGAGCCACTCTACGTGATTGACGGCTTCCCTCTGGCAGTATCTGGTCAGAATTCCAGCGGCGGCTTCTCAAACGGAAATCCGCTGGACAATATTAATCCTAACGATATAGAATCCATTCAGGTGCTAAAAGATGCTGCCGCCGCAGCTATTTATGGTTCTCGGGCTTCCAATGGAGTAGTGATCATCAATACCAAATCCGGTAAAACTGGAAAAGCCAGAATCAGTCTGAATGCTTATACTGGCTGGAGTCAGACAGCTAAGAAACTGGATGTACTCAGCTCAGAAGAGTGGGTAGACCGGGCCATTGAAATGATCAACTACAATTGGGTCAATTCAGGACCAGGAAGAACTGCCGGTCAGTCAGCAGCCGAAAGAGAAGCTATCTTGGGTGGGTTTAACGCCAATCTTATCTTAGATGAGAGGTGGCTGGAGCCAGGTCATCCCGGACTTACCTATCTGGATTGGCAGGATGAGTTTTTCAGAACAGCTCCTATGCAGAACTATCAGCTTTCTGCCAGTGGAGGAAATGAGTTTGTCCGTTACTATGTTTCCGGTGATTATCTGGATCAGGATGGAATCGCTTTAGGTGTGAATTACAAAAGATATTCAGCACGTGCCAATGTGGAAGTGCAAGCCAATGACAAGCTGAAGTTTGGATTGAATGTTTCACCATCATACTCCGTAGTGAATGACCCCGGGGTGGAAGGTAAAGACCAGCTTACCCACATTACAGTGGGTATGGTTCCGGTAGTAGAAGATTCTGTAGGTTTGCTTACCGGAGTCGCGCCTTACAGCACCTATACCTGGGCAAGTTCACGAGTAAGTCCGGTTGCTGCAGCAAATGCGGTATTGGGAGAAACCAAAAACTTTAGAACGCTTACCACCCTCTTTGCTGAGTATAAGATTTTAGAGGATTTGGCGATCAAAACCACTTTCAATGTGGACAATACCGACTCACAATCCAAAGGGTATACTCCGGGGAGAGTGAGCAGAAACAGAAATACCACAGGTAGCTTTAATGGCTTTCGCAAACTGACGTTTGTAAATGAAAATACACTTTCCTACGATAAGGTCATTGGTGAAAAGCACCACGTATCCGCTTTGGCGGGTATAAGCTACAACTTTAACAGAATCAATAGCTGGGATATCAGCGGTACTTTTCCTTCAGAAGGTGTAACCACACTTAATGCCGCTACTATTCAGGCAAACAGCACAAGCACTTACGAAACCCAAAGTGTACTACTTTCTTATCTGGGACGCTTGCAATATAGCTTTGATAATCGTTATCTTTTTACAGGTACTATTCGTCGCGACGGTTCTTCCCGTTTTGGTGACGATACCAAGTGGGGTATATTTCCATCAGCTTCATTAGGATGGAGATTGTCAGAGGAGAATTTCATGCAAAACGTTGGAGTACTTAGTGATCTTAAGTTGAGAGCAAGCTGGGGATTAGCGGGTAACAATAGCATTGGAGATTACAGTCATATTGCTTTGTTAGGAATAGCCAACTACTCTATGGGCGGAAACCTTGCCAGCGGATTGGTACCCAGCAATTTCCCCAATCCTGATCTGGGATGGGAACAGTCAGAAACAATAGACATAGGTCTTGACTTTGGTCTGTTTGAGAACCGTATATATGGTTCCTTAGACTATTTCACAAAAAAGAATACCGATCTGCTGCTCAATATCCCGGTACCTTCTGCTACGGGTTTTACAACGGCTTTGACCAATATCGGTGAAGTATTTAACGAAGGATGGGAACTTGAACTTAATACCCGCAACCTGACGGGTGTCTTCCAGTGGAGTACCAATCTCAACTTTAGCCACAACACCAATGAAGTAAGACAGTTAGGTCCTGAAAATACTCCTATCCTGGGTGGTGCATTTGACATTAACCACAATATTCTGAAGGTAGGAGAGCCGATGTACAGTTTTTATGTGGTACAACAAATCGGCATTCTCAGTCAGGAAGACATAGACGATGGAGTTGCACTATACGGCAATCAGGAAGCCGGTGATCCTCGTTATCTGGATGCTAATGACGATGGAGTCATTGATCCTGATGACCGTATTCTTTCCGGACACCCAAATCCCAATTATGTATGGGGAATAACCAACAACTTTAGTTACAAAGGCTTTGATCTGAACATATTGATTCAGGGTCAGTGGGGAAATAATCTTTACTCAACCTTCGGAAGGGCAATGAACAGAACTGGTATGAGCTGGCCGGAAAATACACTGGGCAGATGGCGTAACCGCTGGAGATCTCCCGAAGACCCTGGTAACGGGGAAGTCCCTAAAGCTTCTTCCAGTTTCGGTAGAATTAAAAACACCGACTGGCTCTATGACGCGAGCTACGTCAGAGTGAGAAACATTACTTTGGGTTATGATCTGGGCAGCCTGCTGGGCGGAGAAGTGATTGATGGTGCAAGGGTATACGTGACTGCCGAAAATTTCTTTGGCCATGATAACTATACCGGTGGTTTCAATCCAGAAGCGGTGAATAACAATGGAGATGATTATGGGGCATTTCCGCTTTCCAAATCCATTATCGTAGGTATCAATCTGACTTTTTAGACAGTAGATACTACGAGTTTGTTCAATCTTTTTTTGAATGAAGACAACCTTTAAGAAAATGAAATACTTAAATATTATCCTATTATGTCTGCTCTTCACAGTTTTTACTGCCTGTGAAGATGAGTTAGATCAGTCGCCTATTTCTGAAAGAGGCAGCAGCAACTTTTACCAGAGCGAAGAAGACTTTATCCAGGCCATCAATGGCGTTTACAATGACCTGAGAAGTTACCCCATCTGGCATTTTGAGTTATCTGAAATTCGCTCAGACAATATGTTTGTGCCGGGTGCCGGAGGGGTGAGAGATTACAGTGCGGTCAATAATTTCTCAGTCAACCTAGCCACCACGGACTATATCAGTGAAGTCTGGAATGTTAACTTTAACGGTGTCATGCGGGCCAATACCGTGCTGACCGAACTGGAGGCAACCAATATACTGGACGAATCAATCAGTAATCGTATAGAAGGAGAAGCCAAGTTTCTGAGAGCTATGTATTATTTTGATCTGGTGCGTTGGTTTGGTCAGGTGCCGCTGATCACCGAAACGGTGACGCCACTGGAAGCGCTAAATATTCCTCGCAGCCCGGTGTCAGAGGTGTATGAAGTCATTATCGCTGATCTTCAGGATGCTATTACATTATTGCCAGAAACTTATGATGGAGGAAATGAAGGTAGAGCAACTTCGCATGCTGCCCGCGGCATTCTTGCCAGAGTATTCATGACTCGCTCCGGGACACAACTGCATCCCAGCGGACCTACCTTGGGTACTAATGATTATGATGCTGCCTTGACCTTGCTCAATGAGATTATAGAAAGCGGTCAATTTTCTTTGCTGGAAAGTTATGCGGATATCTTTGCTTATGACAATGAGAATAATGCGGAAATGGTGTTTGATGTACAGTTTCAGAGCGGTGGACTGGGTATAGGGGCGGAATACATTGCTTGGCAATATCCTGAAGCTTATTCCAGAGCCGTGGGTATTCCTTTTGCCGGCGGTGCTTATCCTGATGCCCCCAAAACTCCTTCCGATGATGTGCTGGCCTCTTTTGCTGAAGAAGATGTACGTGATGAGGTAAGTATTACCGATGGGTATATGATGGACGGAAATTATGTAGCCAATCCATTCATCTCCAAGTATCTGGATCTGGACTATCTGGGAATTGATCGCTTTGATTTTGAACTCAATTATCCAGTACTCCGCTATACCGACGTTCTGTTATTAAAAGCGGAGGCCATTCTACAGGGAACTGCTGGTTCTCAGCAGGAGGTAGATGATATCGTCAATGAAGTAAGAGAAAGAGCTGGGCTTGAGCCTGTTTCAAATGTGGACCTGAATATGTTGCTGGAAGAAAGAAGGCGTGAGTTTATTGGTGAAGGATTGCGCTGGCATGATCTAGTAAGAACCGGAACCGTGCTGGAGGTGATGAACAATTGGCTGCAAGGACTGGAAGATGATGGTATTATGCCCGACCAGATTGATGAAACCGCCATTATCTACCCTATTCCTCAGAATCAACTGGATGTCAAGCAGGGCTTGTACGAACAAAATCCTGGATATTGATTGATGAATCTATCATGACAGCATGAGCATTTGCTCATGCTGTTTTTTCTATGATCTATAAAAAAGAAATATTTTTTTAGTTCTGAAAAGGAGCTATTAAATGGTGATTTACAGTAGTTAGTATACTACTTTTTAATCATTTTTTTAGATTTAACCTGATGCCTTGGATAGGTATAAAGACAAGTCAAAAACAATAAATTATGCGTAAAAAAACGTTTACTATCAGCCTGACTTTCATGCTGGGTTTGATCATATTTACTGCTCATGCTCAGACAGGAGTTGGGAATTATCAATCAGGGTTTCAGCAGGAGGGCAACACTTTTTCTTTTTCAAACACCAATGCCGAAGTCAAGCTGGAATTCTGTACGCCTGATATGCTGAGGATCAGAACCAGTTGGGACGGAGCGTTTGAGGAAAATGAGCCCTGGATGGTTGTAAAATATGATTGGTCAGATGTAGAAGTAGAAGCGACAGAAGAAGAGAATCATTTTCTGCTCCGAACGGATCAACTCCAAGTGAAAGTAGAAAAAGCTCCCTTTCGTATAGAAATCGCAAATTCAGAAGGCAAAATTCTATCCACTGAAACCTTTGATAATGGTAAAGGTGGAGCTTATCAGGAAGGTGAAACGGTAGTGAGCCGAAAAAAACTTTTACCTGAAGAGCATTTCTTCGGCTTCGGAGAACGCATGGATATACTGGACCGCCGGGGTACAAAAGTAAGACTTAATGTGGGGAGGGGACAGGGCAGACCGCACATCGTAGGTGCTTACAATATTCTGGAAGCCAATTATAGTCCCGTGCCTTTTTTCATGAGCACGCGTGGATATGGTATATTTTTTCATAATGCTTATGCAACAGAGTGGGATATGGGAGCAACTGATCCTTCGCAATACACTTTTATGGCTGAGGGAGGCGAATTGGATTATTATTTTATTTATGGCCCCCAATTTCCTCACTTACTGGACCGCTATACCAGCCTTACTGGTAAATCTCCTTTACTCCCTTTATTCGCACTAGGCCTCCACGTGGGCACCTACAGTGGAGGAACCTGGGGCTACGAGGAATTGACTTCTACCGACTATGTACTGGCGATGGCTCGCAAGTACAGAGCTATGGGAATTCCAGTAGATATACTGCATCTGGATTCTACCTGGAGAATTTTTGGTGATACCGGCGGAAAAGGCGCTACTACTTTTGAGTGGCGCAATACCTTTGATAATCCCGAAGCCATGTTTGACAGCCTGTATGCCATGAATTTCAATATGGTGGGTCTGCATCTGCGCCCCAGATTTGACAATGGGGAAAAGCTAAAACTACTGGATCAGGCCAGAGCCAAAGGCTATGTGTATCCTGAAGAAAATAGTCCCGGTGAATTTGTCAATTTCTTTGATGAAGAAGCAGTAGACTGGTGGTGGGAAAATGGTGTGATGAAAGTTGCTTCTATGGGTGCTATGTTCCTCAAAACAGACGAAGGAAGTGCTTTTGGGCATAAAGCCAACGAAAGTGAGAAAACCGGCCCTACTGGTGACGAGATCAAAGAATTGCATAACCTTTTTCCCCTCGCCTATGCTAAAGCACCCTATGAAAAATTTGCTGAGCACAACAATATGCGTGGTATGAACCACACCCGTGAAGGTTATGCCGGTATCCAACGCTATCCCTTCATTTTTGCGGGTGACTGGCCCAGCGAATGGCAGTATTTTGCTCCGGTGATCAAGGCTGGTTTGAACATCGGTATGTCGGGGGTAGGCTACTGGGCTCACTGTATGGGCGGTTTTGAGCACGATGCAGACCCGGAGTTGTACATCCGCTGGACGCAGTTTGGTTTGCTAAGTCCGATAGCGCATCTGTTTGGCATGGACCATCCTGGTTATAAAGAGCCCTGGAATTATGGAGAGGATGCCTTGCGAAACTTTAAGAAATATGATCTGCTGCGCTATCAATTAGTCCCATACCTCTACAGCCACGCTTACGAGATGTACGAAACCGGAATGCCGCTTATGAGAGCACTGGTGCTGGAACATCAGGATGACGTCAATACCTATGATATTGCCGATCAGTATATGTTGGGCAAAAATTTGATGGTTTGTCCGGTTACTACCAAAGGAGCGCAAACCAGAGTAGTTTACCTTCCTGAAGGTAAATGGTTTGATTACTGGACCGGAAAACCATATGATGGCGGGCAGTATGTCAGCGTACTTTCTCCTCTGGACACCATACCTATGTTTGCCAAAGCAGGAGCCATTATACCCATGCAGGAAGAAGTGCAGTACATAGAGGGTTATCCTTCTGACCTCATTCTGGATATCTACCCTTATGAACAGTCAGAATTCACGCTTTATGAGGATGATGGAAAAAGTCTGGAATATCAGGAAGGTGAGTACGCTACTACAGAGATTAGCTGCACTGCCAGCAATGGTCAAACAAGTATCACTATTGGAGAGCCAGAAGGAGAGTATGAAGTGCCTGCAAGAAACTATCAGTTGAAAGTACATTCTACAGATACTCCGCAATCGGTCACTGTCGGTAATCAGCAGCTTCAGCAGCACTCTGACGCTGTACAAAATGGTGCTGGTTGGACCTTTGATCAGGAATCAGCTGTGCTAATGATCAAAGCTCAGGGAAATAATAATCAGGAAATGGAGATCAATATTAGTTATTAATCAAATAATGTTATGAAACGCAATGCATTTACCATGAAGTTGAAGCCTGGTTTTGCTGAAGAATATAAGAAAAGACATGAAGAAATCTGGCCAGAATTAAGTGAACAACTAAAAGAAGCAGGAGTTCATGATTATTCTATCTACCTGGATGTAGAGAGCCTAACACTGTTTGCTTTTCAAAAATTAGAGGATAGCTATGATGGTAAACAACTGGCTTCTCATCCGGTTGTGAGAAAATGGTGGGACTATATGGCAGATATTATGGATACCAACCCTGATAATTCTCCGGTGACTCAGCCTCTTCGTGAAGTTTTTCACATGGATTAAATAGATAAAAAGTGTATTCTAAACTATGCTGTTGTTTACTTCTAAATAAAATGCTGGTGATCGGAAGTATTTATAAAATCCATAAAATTTGCTTTACAGCGTTATTGTTGAGCATTTTGATCATTTGTTCAACAGCTGAAACTGCAGTGTCTCAAATCATCAAAAAGCCAATTCCTGATAAATTGGTAGTGCTTACCTTTGATGATGCAGTGAGCACACATGCTACATTGGTCGGGCCTCTACTCAAACAATATGGTTTTGGAGGGACATTTTTTGTCTGTGAGTTCCCTCCTGACTTTGAGGACAAAAGTAAGTACATGTCATGGGAACAAATTCAGGAGCTTGGGCAAATGGGTTTTGAGATCGCTAATCATACGCGTCACCATACCCATGTGGATCGTATTGATGAACCTGAACTGATTAAGGAACTCACTTACATTGAAAATAAATGTGTGGAGTTAGGACTGGAAAAACCAACTTCCTTTGCCTATCCCGCTTACGACACGGATGAAGAAGTAATTTCAACCCTTGAAAAGCAAAGATATCGTCTTGCCAGGGCAGGGGGCAGTATGGCTTATGATCCAGTTGTACATCATCCTTACCTTATTCCGAGTTTTAGTACTACTGGAGACAATAAAAAACGTGTCTTGGATGCTATTCAAC
The DNA here is from genome assembly GCF_038039535.1 of Catalinimonas locisalis. Taxonomy (NCBI): domain Bacteria; kingdom Pseudomonadati; phylum Bacteroidota; class Cytophagia; order Cytophagales; family Catalimonadaceae; genus Catalinimonas; species Catalinimonas locisalis. The sequence continues at coordinate 69,905 of NZ_JBBPHP010000026.1, forward strand.
AGGCCAGGGACGGAAAGATAGTGGTACTTACCGTTCATGGTGTACCCGACTACGCGCATGATTGGGTTACCACTCCTCCTGAGCTTTTTAAGGAGTATCTCCAATATCTGCACGACAATGAATATCATGTCATTGCCTTAAAAGAGTTGGAAAATTACATAGACATTGAAAAAGCTCGTCAGGTAATTAAAGCAGACCTGGAAGCTGTGAAATAAAAATACAAGTGAGATGAGAGCATACTGTACACTTCACAACCCAATAAGAGCAGTGATCATTCTTCTTTTCTTGTTTCATATTATTCCTTTCAGTGGATTTGCTCAGTTGCAATGGCCGGAGATTCAAAATCAAACTAAGCCCTGGACGCGTTGGTGGTGGATGGGAAGTAGCGTGGATGAAAAAAACATCAGTACCTTACTCCAAAAATATGATTCTGTAGGTTTGGGAGGTGTAGAAATCACGCCCATCTATGGTGTAGCCGGATATGAAAATCAATTTATTCCTTATTTATCCGATGAATGGATAGAAAAATTGACCTACACATTTCAGAAAGCTGATCAGTTAGGCATGGGCGTTGATATGGCTACCGGTACGGGATGGCCCTTCGGTGGCCCCTGGGTGGAAGCCGAAAATGCCAGTAAGTACGTAGCCTATAAAACTTATTCACTGAATGCCGGAGAAAGTTTAAATGAAACGATCAGTTATACGCAGGAACCATTGGTCAGGGCGGTAGGCAATCAGATTTATGAATCCTATGGTATTTACAAGCTGGAAGGAGAAAAGGTAGAAGGGTCAGTAGAAAATCCTTTGCAAAAAGACAATGCAGAGCCACTTGAAATTTCAGACATCAAAGAGCCAATAGCTTCCAATGAAAATCTACAGTCCCTTGCACTGGAACAGATCCGGTTTGAAAAAGAATTGCCGCTTCAGACATTAATGGCTTATTCCAATGAAGGGAAAAGCCTGAATCTTACTAATAAGGTCAATGATGAAGCCAAGCTGGACTGGACAGCCCCTGAAGGGCAATGGACTCTTTACGTAGTCTTTCAGGGATGGCATGGCAAAATGGTAGAAAGAGCTGCCCCTGGAGGAGAAGGTTTAGTGATTGATCATTTTTCAGAAGAAGCTCTCCAGGCTTATCTGAATAAATTTGATGAGTCGTTAACCCAAGAGAAATTAAGGCCACTGCGCTCTTTCTTCAATGATTCCTACGAAGTAGATGACGCCCGTGGAGAGGCGAACTGGACGCCTGAGCTGTTTGCAGAATTTGAGGAAAGGCGAGGCTATGACCTCAGAAATCATCTTCCGGCACTTTTTGGGAATGATACTGAAGAAATTAATAAAAGAGTTCTGACCGATTACCGGGAAACGATTTCTGACTTACTTTTAGAAGAATTTACTCAACCCTGGAGAGCATGGGCACATAAAAAAGGGACCTTGATTCGGAATCAGGCGCACGGCTCACCTGCCAATATACTGGATCTGTATGCGGCCAGTGATATACCCGAAACCGAGGGAAAAGATATTCTCCGCTTTAAGTTTGCTACCTCAGCAGCACATGTAAGTGGTAAGAATTTAGTTTCCGCCGAAGCGGCCACATGGCTCAATGAACACTTCACTTCATCTTTGGAAGATGTGAAAGAAATAATAGACCTTTTCTTTCTGGGAGGGGTGAATCATATTTTTTATCACGGCACCAATTACTCACCGCTGGAAGAGGATTGGCCTGGCTGGCTATTTTATGCAGCGGTTCACTTTGAGCCTTCCAATCCATTTTGGGAGGATTTTGATGCTTTGAACTATTATATAGCCCATTCCCAGGCATTTTTGCAGAAAGGAAAGCCAGATAATGATATCCTCATCTATTTTCCCATCTATGATTATTATGCCGAAAGAGGTAGTGAATTGCTTCGCCATTTTGATGGGTTTGAAGAAACGGACAATTCTTCCTTTAAAGCCAATGTAGAACTCCTGCAAAAAAGAGGTTACACCTACGACCTCATTTCTGATCGTCAGTTGATGGAGGTGAGTTTCGGAGAAAATTTATTATCCTCAGGCGAAAACCTCTATCAGACCATCGTATTGCCAAACTGTGAGTTCATGCCTTTTCAGACTTTTCAAAAAGTACTGAAACTGGCGGAAGCAGGTGCTAATGTGATTGTTCACCGATCGCTACCTGCCAGCCTACCGGGTTTGTCGCAGGAACAACAGCAGGAGTTCGAGCAGATGAAAAATAGCCTATATTTTCAGGCACAAAAAAATGGTATTGAAGTAGCTTCTGTGGGTAATGGTAAGCTGATCAAAGGCAATAACTTTGAACAGTTGATGACTTATGCGGCCGTACAAAGAGAAACCTTGGTGGATGAAGGGTTGGAATTTATCAGAAGGGTAGAAGGAAATAAGCATCTGTATTTTCTGAAAAACAGCAGTAACAAAGCCATTGACAAATGGATTCCTATTGAATCTGTGGGTCAGATGGTAGCAATCTACAACCCGATGAACCAAAAAAGCGGCCTGGTTTCGGTAAGGAATACCAAGAAAAGGACGCTGGATGTTTATCTGCAACTGGAGCCTGGTGAAAGCTGCATTCTTCAGACGTTCTCCAATTCATTTAGTGCAAATGGGTATCCTTATTATAAGAAATCCGGTAAAGCTGTGCCTTTGCAGGGGAGTTGGTCAGTAGAATTTGTCAAAGGCGGCCCCACACTTCCTTCCAGTATCAATACTTCATCATTAAAGTCATGGACTGACTTTGTCAAAGAAGGAGTTGCGGAATTTTCAGGTACCGCGCGCTATGCGCTTAGCTTTTCCACGCCCGAGGGAAATTATGACGCGCTGAAGTTGGATTTGGGAGAGGTAAAGGAAAGCGCCACAGTTTATTTGAATGGTGAAAAAATTGAGACATTATTAGGACCAGATTTTTCAGTGGTACTAGATAAGGACCTTCTAAAACCAACCAATAAATTGGAAGTGGAAGTGACTAATACTATGGCTAACCGAATCGCTTATCTGGATCAGGAAAATGTAGCCTGGAAGAAGTTTTACAATATCAATTTTCCTGCCCGTCTGAGTCAAAACCGTAACGAAAATGGCCTTTTTGAGGCCAGCCACTGGCAACCTCAAGCCTCGGGACTTTTAGGTCCGGTAACGCTTACACCTCTTAAAGAATTGGATTTGTAAAATATTATAAAAGTTTGATATTCAGAGAGTTTTACGTTTTGATATAATTTGTCTTAAAAGCTCAACTCAATAAAGTATTCTGATAAACCACCTAAAACATAGCATCATGCATAGCAGGCTCCTACGATTGATATTTTTTACTGGCTTTTACTTTTCTGTACAAATGAGCTTTGCGCAGCGGCAGATGGAAAAACTGGACCGGGGAATTGTTGCCATTCCCGATGACGATCGTGTGTTTGTGAGCTGGCGTTTACTGGCAACTGACCCTGAAGAGATCAGCTTTAACCTTTACCGACAGTACGCTGGTCAGGAAGCAGTTAAGATCAATCAACAGCCCATTGTGGAAAGTACCAATTTTGTAGATGAGACCGCTGTAGACAGGCAGCATCCCAGCTATTTTGTTAGACCAGTACTTCAAGACAAAGAGCAACGGGCATCAGAAAATGTAGCGCTTTGGAAAAATGATTTTTGGAGATTACCGCTTCAAACGCCCCAGGGCTATCGCCCCAACGATGCTTCGGTGGGAGATCTGGATGGGGATGGTGCTTACGAAATTGTTTTGCATCAGGTGGGTAGAAGCAAAGACAATTCCCAGAAAGGCTTTACGGATGAGCCTATTTTGCAAGCCTATGAAATGGATGGAACTTTGCTTTGGAGCATCAATCTGGGCAAAAATATACGAGAAGGAGCGCATTATACGCAATTCATGGTCTATGATCTGGATGGAGATGGAAAAGCTGAAATCGCTTGCAAGACTGCCGATGGCACTACCGATGGGGAAGATGTAGTGATTGGTGATCCCGAGGCAGACTGGCGCAATGAAGATGGCTACATACTCGCCGGACCTGAATTTTTGACAGTTTTTGATGGACAGACCGGTGCTGCGCTGGCCACAACAGATTACATTCCTCCTCGCCATCCCGATACTCAAAATCCCACTTCTGAGCAACTTGATGAAATCTGGGGAGATGGTTATGGAAACCGCATGGATCGTTTTCTGGCGGCAGTAGCCTACCTTGATGGCAAAACGCCCAGTCTGATCATGGCGCGGGGTTATTATACCCGGGCAGTGATCGCTGCCTGGAATTGGAGAGATGGGGAACTCAGGCATGTATGGACTTTTGATAGTGACGATGGTACTCCCGGCAATGAGGCCTACAGAGGAGAAGGCAACCACAATCTAAGCGTAAGTGATGTAGATGGCGATGGTAAGGATGAAATAATTTACGGGGCTGCCGCCATAGATGATGATGGTACAGGTTTGTATGCTACCGGCCTGGGACATGGCGATGCATTGCACCTTTCAGATTTAGATCCTAATCATCCGGGTATGGAGGTCTTCAATATTCAGGAAAGATTTGATGATGCTGGTGCTAATTTTAGGGATGCAGATTCCGGGGAGATTCTCTGGAAAAAGCCTTCTGTCAAAGCAGGTGAGGATGGGGAAGGCCCGGGCAGAGCAAATGCTATCAATATAGATCCCCGCTATGAAGGTAATGAATGTTGGGTGGCAGGAGCCAATATTGAAGGATTGTTTAGCGCCACTGGAGAAAAAATTTCCGACCAGAAACCTGCCGCGGTGAATTTTGCAGTGTGGTGGGATGGAGATCTATTGCGAGAAATCCTGGATCGTAATGTTATTTCCAAATGGAACTGGAAAACAGAAAAGCTGGATACCATCATGGTAGCCGAAGGAACACGCTCTAATAATGGTACTAAAGCTACTCCCACCCTCAGTGCTGATTTGTTTGGTGACTGGCGGGAAGAAGTTATTCTGAGAGAGGAAAATAATCAGGCGCTACGTATTTATTCTTCTACCATTCCCACAAAACACCGCTTGTACACCCTTATGCAAAATCCCCAGTACAGACTCAGTATTGCCTGGCAAAATGTGGCTTATAACCAACCTCCTCATACCAGTTTTTACATCGGAGAGAGCATGGATCAGCCTCCTTTACCTGACATTGTGGTTGGAGAATAGAAGCATTTTTCTGTAGATGAAAACTTTGGAGTAGTACAAACATTTACCGTATAATGTTACTTTTGTAAAAGTGATAATGAAGGTTCTCTGATTGAGCCAATTCAATGACACATCCCCTTATTCAGATCATCAGCGATATCTCTGCTTACGGCACCGAGGAAGAATATCCAAGGAATTTCATTCTGCAGAAATAAGGAAAGAGTGCTCATAAACTCTGGATCATCCGCAGAGGGTTGGTAAGGTATTGCTATACTTTTCAGGACGAGGAAGTAACCGCCTGGTTTGACATGGAAGGAGATGTTGTGGGTTCAGTCTACAGCCTAGCAGGTTTGGGGCCTTCCAGAGAAACCATACAATTGCTTGAAGACGCCGTACTCATAGAAATTTCACTTGATCTTATTCAAAAAGAAATACATGATTTTGCTGCTCTAAAAGCTGATTTGCTTCAGTATTATTTTCTTCAGCTGGAGAACAGACTTAAGTTTTTCCAGAACCTTGACGGCAAAGCCAGATATCTTAGCTTGCTGAGCGAACGTCCGGAACTGGTCCAAAGAGTTCCTCAATACCTGCTGGCTTCCTTTCTCGGGCTTAAACCGGAGTCACTGAGCCGAATCAGAGGCAGCATTTCTTAACTAATGTCAATTTGCTTCTTAACAGATGTTATTCCGGGAGTGAAGCGAAGCAGTGAACTTTGCATGAACATTAAACCAAAAAGCCATGCAAAAATTCATAACCATACTAACTTTAATGACCTTTTCCCTGCTCCTTTGGCCAGTGGCTGTAAGTGCACAGCCAGGCTCAGAAAGCAGAACAATTGTCTTTATTCATGGACTGTTTCAGAATGCCCGCAGCTGGGATAAGTGGGTAGATTATTTTTCTCAGCAGGGCTACACCTGTTATGCCCCCTCTTTCCCTTATCATGAAGGAGAACCGGCAACTTTACAGCATAACATCCATCCCAATCTGGTAAACCTGGAGTTCAGGGAGGTACTGGATTCTATGACCACTTTTGTAGACAAACTCCCTGAGAAACCTATTATCATAGGGCATTCCATAGGAGGTCTGATAACGCAAAAGCTAGTAGAGGCTGGCAAAATAGAGATGGGTATCACACTGTCGTCGGCCAATCCCAGGGGCATCAGCGTGCTGAACTGGAAGTTCATACGTTCAAACTTTAGAATGGTAAGTCCGTTCAGAAGGCGTGACAAAGTTTGTACGCCTCCGCTTCGCTGGTTCAAATATACCTTCTTCAACACTCTGAATGATTCTGCTGCTCAGGCAGAGCATGCACGCTACTTTGTACCCGAGAGCAGGAAAATCGCGAAAAGCAGTACTGAAAAGGGACTTGAAATAGACTTTGACAAGCCGCATGTACCTATGTTGTTTATTTCAGGAGCATTGGACCAGGATTTACCCCCCAGCCTGATACGCAAGAATTTTGATGCCTACACAGACCCTAATTCCAAGAGAGATTATTATGAGTTTCCGGGAAAGTCACATTACATCTCCAGTGAGACCGGCTGGGAAGATGTAGCCAGTTTTGTAAAAGAATGGATTGCATCAGTGCAGGAGTATCAGGCTCATAAACCATGAACCAGGCGTTTGACAATGTATACAAGAGGTCCACCAGATAGGACCTCTTGTATAGTTTAAGCGTACTTCATCAGCAGGTTGAGCATCTTGCGATCCAGTTTGTGCCCGTACCAGTCTTCATAGTCTACATCTTCCCGACCTGAATCCAGTAAGCCGAAGCTGCCGCTAAACTCCCAAATGCCATAGCCTATGTCATGCGCAGTAAGTATGTCCAATACATCGCCAAACCACGCCAGGAAAACTTCATGAGGTGTTTTGTTCCAACAGCCGCATTCCCCACAGTGAACGCCTACGCCACTTTTTACCAGTTCAATCCAGGGTTGGTAAAATGTCTCCAGCATTTCTCTTTCCAATACCATAGGTTTCTTGACCATTTGTCCCGTGCTATCTTGTACGGTAAACGCTATCGTTCCTGGCCATTTAGGCTCAGGTAAATTTTCAGGATCTTTGTTGGCCCAGGGAGCCTTATAGTGAGAAATAATTCCGGGGTAGTATCCGCGACAACTCTGTGCGATGTTCAGGTCAGTGATTTCTGGAATAACACTGGTGCCTACATCATTTCCGTCGGCGATCACAAGATGATCGGGATTCGCTTGGCGGATGGTTTCCGAAGCCGCTTTGGCTACTTTGCGGTACAGGTCACCAGGCACAGAACTGCGGCGAGAGTGCTGATCGTTCATATCTTCCCGCATGCTGGGTTCATTCACCAGGTCAAAACTGATCTTATCGGAAGAAGTGTTTTTGTAGCGGGTAGCCCACATATTCCAATGAAAGCAGAAAGCATCCAGCGCTTCTTGATCCTTCCAAAGATTGTAAGGCTCATAAAAGCCTGCATTGACGCAGTACCCGGGAGCACGGTGCAGGTTCAGGCTCACATGCAGATTGTATTTATGGGCCATGTCTACCAAAGCAGCAATCTGGTCAACACGCTTTTCATCAATATGGTACACCTGCTCAGGCGTGATATTCTGGCTATGGTCTATATCCAGATAAGTGGGATAGGCCATAGGAATTCTCACAAAATCAAACCCCCAGTCTGACATCCAGCGGAAATAATCTTCTTTGGTCTGTGGTCTGGAATGATCAGGATTGGGTGAGAAAAAATCCAGCAGGTTGAAGCCCCTCCAGCGAGGTAAAGTATTTTGAATTTTAGCTGGTGGGCCTGCCATAGCAGAGGCACCTGAAAGACCTAATCCTAAACCAAGTGCAGTAGAACTTTTGAGGAAGTGACGACGATTTATACCGTTACCTGACTTGTAATTTTCCATAAATCAATTTGCGTAGGTTGTTGTAAACTCAAAGGAATTCAAAAAAGATAAAATAACAAACAAGCTAATATTATAAATCGTAAGGAAACGCTATTAATCAAATTGCAGATATTCAGATAGTTATACAATTATCTAAATGAGTTAACAATGATAAAAATATACAGCTTAAGCGAGTACCTGTTTGATGACATTTCCATGCACATCAGTTAGCCTGTATCTTCTTCCCTGATGTTTGAAAGTTAGCCGCTCATGGTCTATTCCCAGGAGATGGAGAAGGGTGGCCTGGAAGTCATGAACGTGAACCGGATCTTTGATTATGTTGTAGCCAAACTCATCGGTCTCTCCCAATGTAAATCCTTTTTTGACACCTGCACCTGCCATCCACATGGTAAAGCAGCGAGGGTGATGATCACGACCATAATTGTCTTTGGTCAGCTTGCCTTGCGAATAATTGGTTCGTCCAAATTCGCCTCCCCAAATCACCAGTGTGTCTTCCAGCAATCCTCTCTGTTTCAGGTCTTTTATAAGGGCTGCAGAAGCCTGATCGGTTTTTTTACACTGACTTTTGATACCAGCAGGTAGATCGTTATGTTGGTCCCATCCCTGATGATAAAGCTGTACAAACTTGACATCTCGTTCTATCAACCTTCTAGCCATAAGACAATTGGCAGCGTACGTACCAGGATCTCTGGAATCATCGCCATACATATCAAATACCCAGTCGGGCTCATCCGACATATCCGTTACTTCGGGTACAGAAGTCTGCATACGAAAAGCCATCTCATACTGAGCGATGCGATTTTGAATTTCCGGATCTCCGTAAATGCTCATTTGAGCCTTGTTCAATTCTTTCAGATAATTAAGCATACTGCGCCGGTCACTGCTGTGATATCCGTTAGGATCGTTTAGATACAGCACTGGATCATTGCCGGAACGAAACTGTACACCCTGATGACGGGAGGGCAGGAAACCGTTTCCCCAAAGTCTAGCATAAAGTGGTTGCCCACCAGCGTTTTTGGAAACCAAAACAATAAAAGCAGGCAGATTCTCATTATCAGATCCCAAGCCGTAATTGAGCCATGAGCCTATGCTGGGCCTGCCTGCCAGTTGAGAACCGGTTTGAAAGAAAGTGATGGCCGGATCATGGTTGATGGCATCGGTATGCATGCTTTTGATGAAACAGAGTTCATCCACCACCTGAGCGGTATAAGGCATCAGTTCACTCACCCAGGTACCGCTCTTTCCGTATCGCTGAAAAGAATAAGTGGAGCCAGCCAGAGGCAAGGAAGATTGACCAGCACTCATTCCGGTAAGTCGCTGCCCTTTACGCACTGAGTCAGGGAGTTCCTGGCCGTGCATTTTTTCCAGATGAGGCTTGTAATCAAAAGTTTCCAACTGAGATGGTCCGCCACTTTGGAAAAGATAAATTACACGTTTTGCCCTGGGTGCAAAATGAGGTGAAGGAAGAATACCACCGGATGTATTTGCTTTTCCAAAAACAGAAGAAGGGTTGAGCATAGAACCCAATGCAGCCGCTCCCAAACCCATGGCTGTTTTGGCCAGAAAGGTTCTTCGGTTCAGGCTGCTGGCAATATGCGTGATTTCTTTCTCGCTGGACATAGCTCTTAAATTATCTTTTGGTGATGAATGCGTCTGAATTCATGATAGCACTGGCGACTACGGTATAAGAAGCAAGAATTTTTATATCTGTCTTATTTTCTAAAGGGCTTTCTCCACTGCTGAGCCAACCTTCTACTTTTTTAGGATTTTCTTCAAAGTTAGCCAGTTCATTTTTTAATAAGTTTAATAAAACTTTCATCTCAATGTCTTTGGTACTACGCCCGGTCAGCAGACGAAAAGCCATGTTGATCCTGTCTTCATCTTTATCTTTGTTAGTAATGACCTGATGGGCAATGTGCCGGCTGGCTTCCACGAACTGAGGATCATTGAGCAGAATCAAAGCTTGTAGTGGCGTACTGGTTTCCTGACGGTTTACTACACAATAGCTGCGATCAGGTGCGTCAAAAGTGTTCATAGTTGGCGGAGGTACTGTTCTTTTCCAAAAAGTGTAAAGGCTCCTTCTAAAAAGTTTATCACCTTCATCCTGTTGATAGCTTGCACCATTGAATGCCCATAAACCATCAGGCTGGTAGGGTTTGACACTCGGACCTCCGATTTTTTTGACCAGCAATCCACTGGAGGCCAGGGCATGGTCGCGTAGTACTTCTGCACTGAGACGAGTAGAAGGTCCACGGGCAAGCAAAAGATTGTCAGGATCATTTTGTAACTGCTCTTCGGTAGCAAAGGAAGATTGGCGATAAGTAGCTGACATCACAATCAGTTTCTGCATGGCTTTGATATCCCAGCCTGATGCTCTGAACTGTACAGCCAGCCAATCAAGTAGCATAGGATGGGAGGGGAGATTACCCTGGTTGCCAAAGTCAGCGGAAGTGCTCACCAGACCTTTGCCAAAATAGTGCTGCCAGAATCGGTTGACCATCACCCTTGCAGTAAGTGGGTGATCTTGGTGAAACAACCACTTGGCTAATCCCAGGCGGTTTTGGGGCAGGGAATCAGGGAAAGATAAAATATGGTCAGGGGTACTTGGTTCTACCGTTTCACCATGCGCGTCATAGGCACCTCTTTCCAGCACAAAGGTAGGTCGTGGCTTTTCCAGTTCATCCATCACCATCATCTCATCTACCTGCTCTATCAGGGTGTTTCTTTCCTCTCTAAGTTTCTCCAGTTTTTTGAGTTGAGCTTTGTAGGCAGGAACCTGATGGTAGAGATAATAATCATAATATTCCTGTGCTGAAGTGATGGAAGAAGTTTCACTGGCTAAGGTAGTTAAACCAGACATCGCAGCAATTTCAGGGCTGCTCAAGGTTCGGTTATAAACCTTGATTTCGTCTACCAATCCGTTTTTAAAACCTACTCCTCTCCAGCGGGCACCGATTTGCAAACCGGGTTCTTTATCCATAAATGGAAATAAGATGTCTTTGTACAGATTATTTTTTTCAGTCTGCATATTCTGCGCAGCGCCATTGATATAAAGCTTTAATCCGTCTGCTTTGCTGCTGCCGTCGTAGGTGACCGCCAGATGAAGCCATTCCTCTTTAGGCGCAGTATTTTCCGAGAGTTTGATAATGTTATTATAAGGCCAGGTATGGGCCATCAATAATTCAAATTTATTGTCGCGCAGAGCCAGATGATAGCCCCGGAAGTTGTAGAGAATGGCACCGCTTCCTTTATGGAAAATTACACCTTCTTTTTGCTTTTCAGGGATGTTGACCCAAAGTGAGATTGTGAAAGGATTAGCGCGGCTAAATACGCCCACTTCTCCCAAATCCAGGGCTTCATCTCCATTTAGTTTTAGAGCTTTCCCCTTCTTCCCTTCAACCAGTACAGGATCAGCAATGGAAGCCTTTTGGGAAGAAGAAACTTTACTCAGGAATTCATCCTGATGCAACTGATCCAGATCAAAATGGGCTTGTAATCCATCTTTTAGATCAAGAATAGAAGGAAAGGATGGATCATTGATCACGCGTTCAAAACCTTTTTTCTTTTCCTTCCTGATCCGTTCAATATTTTTTTCTGATTCAGCAATTTTTTGATCTATGAAAGCCAGCAGACTGTCTTCTTTTTCATCAGTCAGCAAAATGGTGGGTACAGGCATAGCATCATCCCAGGAAATCTGACCGGCTTCATCTACCTGATTAAAAAAGCCAAACAGCTGATAGTATTCTTTCTGCGAGATTGGATCATATTTATGATCGTGGCAGCGGGCACATTCTACTGTTAAACCTAAAAAATTTGTTCCCAGGGTATTGGTACGATCCGCCACATATTCTACTCTGAATTCTTCATTGACGATCCCACCTTCCATATTCTGCGCATGGTTACGATTGTAGGCAGTAGCTAATTTTTGTTCTCTCGTTGGGTTAGGCAGCAGATCTCCTGCCAGTTGCCAGGTGGCAAACTGATCAAAAGGCATGTTTTGGTTAAACGCTTTGATCACCCAGTCTCGCCAGGGCCACATAGGACGGTAACGGTCCACGGTATAACCGTGGGTATCGGCATAGCGTGAGGCATCCATCCAGTCTATTGTCATGTGCTCTCCGTAGTGGGGAGAAGCCAGCAATCTGTCCACCACCTTTTCATAGGCATCTTCCGACTTATCAGCTAGAAAAGCATTTATCTCTTCCAATGTGGGGGGTAAACCGGTCAGGTCCAGACTAACTCTGCGCAGGAGTGTCTCCTTATCTGCCTCTTGGGAAGGTTGCTTCCCATTTTGTTCTAACTTGGCCAGCACAAACTGATCAATAGGATTACGTACCCAATCTTGATTGTTAACCTGAGGCAAGGCTTGTTTTTCTGGTTTGATGAAAGCCCAGTGCGGTTTGTATTCAGCCCCGTCTTCAATCCAGCGGGTAAGTACAGCCTTTTCATAAGCTGTAAGTGTCAGGTTGGATTCGGGGGGAGGCATCCGGTAATCAGCGTCTTCACTGATAATGCGATGATACATTTCACTTTTTCCTGGTTTGCCAGGTACAATCGCATGGGCATCAGGATTGTCTTTGAGGGCAGCGAAAGCACCTTCGGGAGTTGCCAGTTCCAGTCCTGCTTCCTGGCTTGCTTGGTCAGGGCCATGACAGAAAAAGCAATTGTCGGAAAGTATAGGTTTGACATGCAGGTTGAAGTCTACCTTATCAGGGAGCTGCGCTTCAGCTTCCTTGAGGTCAATTGGCTTTTCATATCCACTACAGCTGAATAAAAACAGCAAGCCCGACAGGGAAAATTTCCACAGCCTGAAATGTGAATTAAAAGAACTAAATAAATAAGCCAAATACATAGGGAAGAATAGGTTATTGCATAGCCACTATGAATATAATTAATACATTTTACAACGGTATGCAAATCCTAATGAGCATAAGCAAAATATTACTCAGGATTGATCACTTGAGCACAACTCAGTTGATTTTATTGAGCATTATATAACAGCGGAAAGAATTTACCTTCCATCTTATGCCCTTTGTGGATTACAGGCACACCCTCTAAAAGTACATCATCAGTATTTGAACGTGTACCATCAGCAAATACATTGAGTACAAAAGCCCGGCGTGAACGGGGAGATTTGTTGGCATATGATCCATGTACCATCAGTGGGTGATGAAAAGTACCAAAGCCTTTTTTCATTTCTATCGGAATGGGCTTGAACTCAGCTTTCTGTTCCTCTGTCAGGTAATCCATCAACCCTTCCATATCGCCCGCCAGTTCAGGCTTATCCAGAAGACCCCATTTGTGACTTCCTGGTACATAATACAAACAGCCATTATCAATATTGGCATCATCCAGGCCAGTCCAGCAGGTGAGGTGCTGCATTGGTTGGGTACGGGTCCAATAGGAGTAGTCCTGATGCCAGGCCACTACGCCCCCATGTCGGGCAGGTTTGCAGAACAGTTGATCGTGCCAGAAACGAATACTCTGATTGCCCAGCAATTGGCTGGCAGCCATCACGAAAGCCGGGTTCCAGAGAATATCATGAAAACCGGGGGTAATGCGCCAGTGTCCCAGTGAATGAAAAAGGACAGCATTGGGATCAGTGGATTCATTGGAATGAAACTCATAAAAAAGCGAATTTCCGGGATGAGCAGGTTCGGTTATGGCGGCCAGTTCTTCGTTCAGTTGGTCTACCTGCCATTCTTCCAGCAGCTTGATGTTGGCGAGGTAACCATTTTCATGAAAAAAAGCCACCTGATCATCAGTGAGTTTATACTGTTCCCATTCCTCAGAATTTTGTGGTTGCTTGAACAATTGAGAAACAGGCTGATGTTCACTAGCGTAGTCTTTCATGGGTTGCATAGGTTGTCAGATTGATTTTTTATTTGAAAATAACAGTTCAGTTTTCAAAATGCTGAAGTCTGGAGAAGATTTACTAAAATTATTTATACTGAGCAAAGTTAATCCTATTAATGATGATAAATATGCTGGTCCATTCTTGATTTGCGTATTAACTTAGCGTTTTAAAATCATTTGTCCACGACCTACAAACCTATGAGGATATTAAGCCTAGCATCATCACTTATACTGATTTTTTTAACCCTCAGACAGAGTCATGCTCAGGAGTATACTTTGTTGTATGAGGAAGAGGCCAGCGTTTTTGAAGAGGCACTGCCTATCGGGAACGGAAGCTACGGTGCCATGATATTCGGAGGGATTTCTGCTGATACCATTCGTTTTAATCATGATACTTTCTGGTCAGGTTTTCCCAAAGATTGGAATAATCCTGAAGCGGGCAGGGTAATTCCAGCCCTGAAAGAAGCACTCAGAAACAGAGAATATTCAAGGGCTCATGAGCTTGCCAAGCAAATGCAGGGACCTTTCAACCAGTCATACCAGCCGTTGGGTGATTTAATTCTGGATTTTGGACACGAGGGTTCGTCTTATTACCGTGATCTTGAATTGGATAAAGCTTTATCGCATGTGCGCTATGATAGTGAGGGGACTGAATTTGAAAGAGAATATTTTTCCTCTTTTCCCGATGATGTGATGGTAATTCGCCTGACTGCTGATCAGGAGGGTAAAATATCTTTTACTGCCAGCTTTGACAGCCGGGTGATGCATGAGGTGTATACTGAGGATGATATGCTCAAGCTCCGATGCAAAGCCGCCAGGCATGTGGAGCCCAACTATCGCGGACAGTTTCAGGGGGATGAAGCCGTCATATATGAAAATTGGGAAGGTGAAGGTATGGAAGCAGAAAGCTGGCTGAAGGTAATGCATACGGGAGGAAGCCTAAGTACAGATGAAAATACCCTTAAGCTGGAAGGAGCAGATGAGGCCTACCTGATCCTGGCTTCGGCTACCAGTTTTAACGGAAGGTGGAAATCTCCTGGCAAAGAAGGTGTAGACCCTATACCTGTGGTGGCTGAGAAAATAGAAAAAGCATCGGCCAAGACTTATGAGGCGCTGAAAAACACTCATGTTGAAGATCATCAAAATCTTTATGGAAGGGTAAGTCTAAAATTGCCGGAAAATGAAAAAAGTGCGCAAAATACTCGCGAAAGGCTGGTTAACTTTCAGAATGATCCTGATCCCAGCCTGGTGGCCCTGGTGTTTCAGTACGGGCGCTACCTCCTGATTGCTTCTTCTCGTCCGGGAAGTCAGCCGGCGAATTTACAGGGCATCTGGTCAGAGAGTGTACGTCCGCCCTGGAGTTCTAACTACACCATGAACATCAACGCGCAGATGAATTACTGGCCTGCTGAGGTAACAAATCTGACTGAGACGCATCAGCCTTTTTTCACTTACGTTGCAGACCTGGCTAAGAATGGAAAAGAAACTGCGAGAGTCAATTATGATGTAGAGGGCTGGACAGCCCACCACAACGGAGATATCTGGGCACAAACAGCTCCGGTTGGGGATTTGGGGGAAGGTAATCCGGTATGGGCCAACTGGAATATGGGAGGTACATGGATGTCTGCTCACCTCTACGAACATTATCTTTTTACTGCTGACACCAGCTTTTTAAGAGAAACCGCTTATCCCATCATGAAAGGCAATAGTCAATATCTGGAGGGTATTTTGGTGGAAAATGAAGAAGGTAAATTGGAACCCTTTTTTGGCGTTTCACCTGAGCTACAGTTTTACAACGAAAGGGGAGAACTTAGCGCAGTGAGCAGGGGTACTGCCATGAATCTGGCCCTTACCAGGGAGATGCTGGTCCGCACTGCCGAAGCAGCCAAAACCTTAGGGATAGATGATGATTATGCTACTGAACTGGAAGATAAAATTGCCAGACTACAAACTTTGCAGATCAACGAAGAAGGCAGACTAATGGAATGGAACGAAGATTTTAAATCCGAAGATCCACAGCACAGGCACATTTCTCATTTGTATGCTTTACACCCGGGAAATCAGATCACACCCTGGACAAGCCCTGAACTGTTTGCTGCGGCCAAAAATGCCTTGTTACTAAGGGGAGATAAAGCCACTGGCTGGTCCATGGGTTGGAAAACCAATGCCTGGGCAAGGCTTCTGGACGGAGATCATGCTTATGTCATTATTAAAAATCTCTTCAATCCAATACTGATGGATGGCGTAGAATATAGTGGTGGTGGATTGTATCTTAATCTGTTTGATGCCCATCCTCCTTTCCAGATAGATGGTAATTTTGGGGTTTGTGCAGGTATTGCTGAAATGCTTATGCAAAGCCATGCCGGAGCTATTCACCTGTTACCAGCCCTGCCTTCCGATTGGTCAGAGGGAAGTGTGAGTGGATTGAAAGCAAGAGGTGATTTTGAAGTAGATGTAGTATGGGCTGAAGGCAAACTTACTTCCTCCACCATTACTTCAGAAAAAGGCGGTCCGTTCAGAATACGTACTGAGTGGCCATTACAGGAGAATGAAACTATCCGCCAGGCTTCCGGGAGAAGTCCTAATCCACTGATGACACCCATTGATCCCGGAAATCCGGTGAATAACAGTGAGTTAACCCTTGAACCTCAATTGCCGGAATACTATGAATATGATATTGAAATAGAAGCAGGGCAAACTGTTGAGTTGCTTGCTGAATAACAAGCCGGGTAGCACAACTGAAAATGATTTGAAGCTTTGTGCTACCAATCTTATTTACTTTTTGCGGATCACTACTGCTTTATCTCCTGAAGAATCAGGCACATTGAGTTGATTGCCTTCTACGGCCATGCTACCCAATGGTTTACCACTCTCTACCGCTATCCAGGCAGCTTCATAAGTACCCTCTGGTAGATTGAGTGTAAGTGGGTATGACCGCGTCGCCATAGGTTCCAGATAAATTACCCAGAGTGATTGCTGGTCACTTAAGGTCAGGCTTTTTGCGCCAGGTGAGGCCTTAACTGTCAGAAAATCAGGTTTTAGTTTGACAAAATCCAGTTCCTCAAAAAAGTATTTTAGTATGCCGAGTTGTTTTCTTAGTTCAGGGCTGCCACCCCCGGGGGCTTCATAAGTAGTATCAGTCCCTGCTTCTGAACCTACTGAAAAAGAATAATCAAGATGACTGAAAAGCGAACCTCCCGCCATCAGAAAACGCCAGGCCTGTCTGCGGTAAGTAGAATCAGCCTGACCGGCAAAACCCGTTTCATTTAGCCCTATGGCAAGGTCCAGATAATAGTTCTGGTACACTGCTCCCGGAAAGGAGTAATGAAAAGTGAAAATGGAAATATTGGGGTCAGCATCAGTGATGGGATACTCAAAATTGCTGATGTTTTGTGAAATCAAATGTTTTTTGGACAATGCACTTTCTTCATCTTTGATCCATGCTGCCACCTCTCTTTGCCAGTCATTGGATTTCTGTGATACGACTTGCACTTGTGAACGCCAGTCTTCTTCCGGTCCGTAAGGATTTCTGTTGAATACCAGATCAGGTTCCTCCGCCCAGGGTTCATTTTGAATCTCATAGTAAAGGTTGTCAAATGCATTAAGTTCACGTACAATCTTGCGAACATAGCGCTCCTGATGTTCTAAAATATTTCCATTCTTCAGGGTATTGACTAAAGCAGAACGTACGGCTGAAGTTTGGTTGACATTATTCTGAAGATTAAACGCGCTGTAATTCCATCCGTTGGCATAATGTGCTGAGAACAAGGTAACTTCTACAATTACATCATTATCTGCAGCAACCTGCATAAAGTCTTTCAGCCTTTCAAAAAAAGCTTCATCCCACTGACTGAGGTCAAACTTGTTACCTCCGAGGGTATAGCCAGGCTCAGCAGATCGTTTCCAGGGCAGAATCAGCCTGCCTGCCGCAGGTGCCAGCGTATTTTTTTGAATACCAAAATCTCCCAACTTCTCCACATATGCGCCAGTAAACAAACGTGTATTATTAAGCTTATCTTCTCCCAGACTTTCAAGGTAGGTCCTATAATCAAAACCCAGATTGATCACTGCGCCATAATGCTCACCAGAACCTACCACTACTGTAGGTTGATTGTTGTATAAAAAGTAATGAGGATTATCAGGGTGAAGCTGAAAAATGTTGCTGGTTTGAGCGCTGAGGGTGTGAATAATGCTTGGCACAATAAAAGCCAGTAAGCTTATGATTTTCATAGGTATCAATAAGGTTGTTGTTAATAAGTATAAAACAATAAATAATAATAAAGCAAAAGCACTTCAATATTAAGTGGATAAAAAATATCCACAAGGCTGAATAATGGCTTAATAAACTAAAATAAAAGATGCAGCGTTGAAAAGCCGTTGGTAAGATGAAATTCATGATCTATATCATAAAGAATATGTGCAGTGACCATATTGCAGTTGAGCGCTTCTACTGACCAGAAGATTGAAAAAGAATAATAACTTTAGTCTTTTTCAAAAAGCAAGCCTCTTGATTAGGTATTACCTGATCACAATCCTTATATTAGGGGTTTTATGGGTGTTTCTTCTGCACCTTTTACAAACAAAATTAGTAAAAACTAAGCATCTCATCATTTTCATATGAAAGGAAGAACAGTTCTTATCGCTATTTTTACCATTCTAAGCTTTTCAATCATTTTCTTTTCTTTTATTGGTTCAGGTAGTATTTCTCTTTTCCATAAAGATAGTACTGTAAAACCAGTGCCTGATTCAGTGTTATTCACTTCTGCTCCCGTTTTAAGTGCCGAAGAGGCTTTGCAGACATTTCAGATAGAGGATGGATTTCGCATAGAACTCGTAGCCAGTGAACCTTTGATCAATGATCCTGTGGCGATGACTTTTGATAGCAAAGGTCGTATATGGGTAGCTGAGATGAGAGGTTATATGCCTGATATTGAGGGTAATGGCGAAAATGAACCTAATGGAAGGATTGTCATTTTAGAAGATATTGACGGGGATGGACAAATGGATGAGTCCAAAGTTTTTCTGGATGGATTGGTACTCCCACGTGTCATCAGGATGGTAGATGATGGGATAATCTATGTAACTCCACCTAATTTATGGTTTGTAGAAAACAAAAACGATAAGCCGGGAAAGAAAGTACTGATTGATTCGGTATATGCAGTAGGAGGTAATGTGGAACATCAGCCCAACGGTATGCTGAGAGCTATGGATAACTGGTATTACAATGCCAAATCCAGAGCGAGGTATCGTTACGATGCACAAGACAAAACCTGGACCAAGCAGGAAACAGAGTTCAGAGGGCAATGGGGAATTACACAGGATAATTACGGAAGACTTTACTATAATACAAATTCCAATCAGCTAAGAGGAGATCTGGTTCCGCCTAATATGATGAACCGAAATCCGTATATGAATCCTGAATTCAGTGTCAATATAGAAATCGCTGAAGATCAGCAGGTGTATCCTATTCGTCCTAACCAAGGCATTAACCGAGGATATAAGGAAGAAATGCTGGATGAAGAAGGTAAACTGGCAAAATTTACCGCTGCCAGTGGACCGGTCATATACCGAGGAAATCAATTTCCTGAAGAATATCAGGGCAATGCTTTCGTACCAGAACCTGCGGGTAATTTAGTAAAAAGAAATATTCTGAGTGAAGATGGACCTTATATTTCTGCAGAGCCAGCTTATCAAGGCAAAGAATTTTTAGCCTCAACTGATGAGCGCTTTCGCCCGGTAAGTATGTATAATGGTCCCGATGGTAATCTGTATATGGTGGATATGTATAGGGGTATCATTCAACATAAAACCTATGTGACAGATTATCTGAGAGAACAGATTTTGTCCCGTGGACTTGAAAAGCCAGTAGGTCTGGGAAGAATTTACAGGATTGTCTACGAAAAAAGCTGGTTTGAGGAGTTGAAAGATAATTTGGGAGATACTGATATGCCCAATTTACAGGAAGCAAATGATGAACAATTGGTAGAATATCTCTCTCACCCCAATGGCTGGTGGAGAGATGAGGCGCAAAGATTTTTAGTAGAAAGAAACCATCAGGAGATTATCCCTCAGCTTAAAGAAGTCTTAAAAAATGGAAATCATGTTGCTCAACTGCATGCCATTTGGACTTTGGAAGGGTTACAACAGACTGATCCGGAAACGCTTAAACTGGGCATACAATCTGAGGATACGAAGGTGAAGGCAGCCACCATGAGGATAGGGGAGCAAAATGCAGATAATCAATTTGCTGAAGAAACTCTAGCCATGTATGAAGCACTTGCTTCTCATGACAGTTTGCAGATACAGCTACAGTTAGCTTTGAGTCTGGGCGAGTTTATGCAATCGGATTCATCCAGAGTGATGTCTTACCTGAAAGATATCGCTCTAGCATTTGGAGATGATCATTTGGTTCAGGAAGCTGTACTAAGCAGCGCGTATGGTAAAGAAAAGCAACTTCAGGCGATGATTGCTGAAAATAATGCAGATGATGATGAGATATTAAACGCTCTTGGTGGGGCTATTGCCAATGCGGAATTGAGTCAGCAAATGAAAGGTAAAGATTTCTCCAAGGCTGAGAAAGAGCAGTTTGTACTGGGAAAATCTTTGTATGAACATACTTGCTCCGGTTGTCATCAGGAAAATGGAAAAGGGGTGAAACCCATTGCACCACCGTTGGATGGTTCAGAATGGGTAACCGGACCTAAAGAAAGGCTTATATTGGTAGCACTACATGGTTTGCAGGGACCAGTTACAGTAATGGGAAAAGTATATCAGGAGCCTGATGTTCAGCCTATCATGCCTGGCTTGAAAGCAAACCCAGAGTTTACGGATGAAAAGCTAGCAGCGGTACTGACCTATGTGCGCAATGCGTGGAGTAACGAAGCTGAACCAATCCAATCTGGACAAGTAAAAGAAATAAGGGAAAGCACAATTAGCCGACAAGATCCATTTACCGAACAGGAGTTTGTACCATAAAAAAAGCCGGAAATTAATCCGGCTTATTAGTTAGCAAATCAGAAATCTTTTTTAGTTACTTCCGTCATCCTCAGGAGCAACATCATTGACTGGCTCGGTAGCCATGTCAAAGCGGTTTTCTGGTGTGTTAGCAAAGTTAGTTTTATAGATAAACCTTTCCATTGCTAAATTTACAGACTGACGAATGTCTTTTTGTTGCTCTCTTAGAGAGGCATCGCTTTGTACAGCACCTGGCACAAAACCACTCCATACTGTTTGTCCTTCAGAAATATCAGTAATACTAATTACCAAACTTCCGTCACCGAGCTCATTTAAAATGTTATCGTCAAAACCGAATTCATCATCAATTCTGAAACCGGGCATATAACCGATTTTATCGTCATATGCTTCATCAAATATCATAAAATTGACAAGCAATTCTGCATCCTCACCTTTCATATCAAAATCATAGGTATCCAACTCGTATACCACAGAGTTTTCTACCATATTATTCAGTAGGGAACTATATTTAACCCATTCTTGATTTTCAGAACCAGTGAAGGCATCCCCAATAGCATAGGTGTGATATTCTCCCAAAGCTGCGTCATTCAGTACTTTGTCATATACTTCACGTTCCTGTCCGTATGCTATTGTTGTTGTAAATATTAGTGCTGAAATAATACTTAAAAACTTCATATCTTATTTTTTTAGTTCAAAAAATTATGCGTATAACTCTACATTTTAAACCATAAAAAATCAGAATTGTTAGGTAAAATTTTGATTTTATTAATTTTTCAAAATAATTCAAATTATTTAGGGTAGGTTATATTCATCTGCTTGAAGACTAAGATTTGCGCGAAATAAAAGAAGTATCTAACAATTATCTAAAAATCTGTGTCCGCTTTTTTTAGATCAAGTTCTTCAATCCAGATGTTGCGATAAAGTACATCATGCCCTTCTGCCTGCAACTTCAGTCCACCAGGCGTATCTGTGATTCCTTTACCACCGTCGTTTCCACCATCTATACCAGAGTTTGCGCCTCCCCATACCTGATTTATGGTTTGGTTTTGATGCACTTTTTCACCGTTGAAATACATGGTAAGCATAGCTTTTTCGGTTCGTTTGCCATTTTCAAAACGAGCAGCACGGAAAACAATATCATAAGCGTTCCATTTGCCGAGTCCTTTGTAAGCATGGTAAGGAGAAGGCGTTTCATTGATAACTGCTGCCATGCCATGTGTGGTAGTATCACCATCCAATACCTGTATTTCGTAGCGATTCTGTAAATAAACACCACTATTTCCTCCTTCATGCTGAATCAAAAACTCAACATGGAGTCTGAAGTCACGAAACTTATCTTTGGTCACTATATCGGCTGCTCCATATTTTCCTCCGGCGGCAGCGGGGTCATTACTGTTCAATACAGTGCCTCCATCTACCGGGTCTTCTACAATTTTCCATTGTACAGGTGGTGTGGCAGCCAATCGTGGGCCTTCCCAGTACGTCCATTTTTGATCCAGCATTTTGCGACTACCGTCAAAATATACTTCTGCCTTCTTGGGAGCTTTTACACCTACTCCGGTCTGTGCAAAAATATCCTGTAAGGAAGAAAAGCTTAGCAGGCTAATCAGTACTATGGAGAAAAAAGTGATTTTAGGTTGTGTTGTGATTTTCATTGAATGTTCTGTTAAATGAGTTAAAGCTATAATATATTGAAAATGAAGATTGACTGTGGGGATATTTAATTTATTAGGTTAATTATTTGTCATTAAATATCACAAAATTGTAGGGGATTCTCAGGAATTAAGGTACATAGTTTTATAGTATTCGTATTTAGATTTTTAAATTTTAATCTATGTCTGTCAGAAAGATTTTTTGTATTGGAACTGCATTACCTTTTTATTTCATTTTGTCTGCCTGTGTTGACAGTGACCAGATTAAAAACCAAAGCAGTTCTTTTGATAAAAATCAGATAGATTTTGAAGAAGACTTATATCAAAATCCTGTTTTTGAACCTGTATTAGCTGATCCTACCGTGGTGAAGGCTGGCGAGTACTTCTATGCGTATGGTACGGAAGATAACTGGGGTAAGGATGGCGGTTATCATTTGATACCTGTCATTAGGTCTGAAGATCTGGTAAACTGGACATTGATAGGAGATGCTTTCCACCAAAAACCCAATTGGAAAGAGCGAGGAGGAATATGGGCTCCCGACGTTACGAAAGTCAATGATCAATATTATATGTATTATTCCTTTTCCACCTGGGGAGATCCTAATCCGGGGATTGGGCTGGCTGTTGCAGATTCACCAGAAGGCCCTTTTTCAGACAAAGGCAAAGTGTTTCTGTCTGAAGAAATTGGGGTAGACAATTCTATTGACCCCTTCTATATTCAGGAAGGAGGAGATAAATATTTGTTTTGGGGCAGCTTTCATGGTATATACGCTGTCAAACTATCCGATGATGGAACAAAAGCTGAAGGAAAAAAGAAGCAGATAGCTTCAGATCATCTGGAAGCTGCCTATGTCTACAAAAAAAATAATTATTACTATCTTTTTGGGTCTAGCGGAAGCTGTTGCGAAGGAGCCAATAGTACTTATAAAGTCTTGGTAGGTCGTTCTCCTTCACTCTTAGGTCCCTATGTTGACCGAAATGGAAATCAACTTGATGAAGGATCATTTGGTGAACTGCTTATTGAGGGGCACACGGGTACGAAAGGCTATGCAGGACCTGGCCATAATGCAGAAATCATCACTGATGAGGAAGGAAATGATTGGTTGCTTTATCATGCCATGGATAAGCAAAATGCCAAATTAGATAATGGTACAAACCGCCGCTCATTGATGCTGGACAAGCTTATCTGGGAGAATGGATGGCCTTCAATAGCTGGTCAACAGCCAAGTATTGAGCAAACTGTAGCTCCTGTTTTTGACGAAAAATAATAATTGAAAACCTATATAAATTTGAAAATGATTAGTATGAAAAGTACCAGCCTTGGGATTTTACTTTTATGTATCTCACTGTTTTTTCAGTGCCAAAGTAGCAACAATGAAAATCAGGAGGAAGCTCAGCAAGAAAGCGAAAATAATCAATCATCTGCTCCTAATGAAGTCTGGAGTGAAGAAGAAGCCAATGCCTGGTACGCGAAGCAACCCTGGCTGGTGGGTGCCAACTTTGTGCCTTCTAATGCCATCAACCAATTGGAAATGTGGCAGGCAGAAACCTGGTCACCAGAACTTATTGATAAAGAACTGGCCTGGGCCGCTGATCTGGGCATGAATACCATGCGCGTGTATTTACATGATATTCCCTACTGGAAAGACAAAGAAGGCTTTAAATCAAGAATCAATGAGTTTTTAGCCATTTGTGAAAAGCACGGAATACGCCCTATGCTTGTCATTTTTGATTCGGTCTGGGACCCTTATCCTGAAGCAGGTACTCAACCTGAACCTAAGCAAGGCCTGCATAACTCGGGATGGGTGCAAAGTCCGGGGAAAGAATTTTTGACAGATAAAAGCAAATGGCCCCAACTCAAAGAATATGTGGTGGACCTGATCGGAAGCTTCAAAGACGATGATCGGATTCTGGCCTGGGATATTGTCAATGAACCCGATAATGACAATGCAAACAGCTATGGTGTGAATAACCTGAAAGAAGAACCGGAAAATAAAAAAGAACTGGGTGTGGCACTGGTAAAAGCAGCTTTTGGCTGGGCCAGAGAAGCTAATCCTAGTCAGCCAATTACATCTGCTCCCTGGTATGGCGACTGGTCCAGTCCTGATAATATGATTGAAATGAACCGATGGTTGTTTACAAATTCTGACATCATCACATTTCATAATTATGCTGCTCCCGAAGATTTTCAACAAAGAGTAGAACACCTCAAGCAATTCAATAAGCCTATGATATGTACCGAATATATGGCAAGGCCGGAGGGAAGTACTTTTCAGGGCATTTTACCCATTGCCAAAGAGAATAAGATTGGTATGATCAACTGGGGTTTAGTGGCCGGAAAAAGCAATACCATATACCCCTGGGATTCATGGCAGCAAGCTTATGATGATGAACCTCCTCTATGGTTCCATGATATTTTTCGTAAAGACGGAACGCCCTATATTCCAGAAGAAGTGGCTTTCATAAAAGAGATTACTGCTGAAGAAAATTAAGCTGAGTCCTATAAAGCAGCGAGTACAATGATTATTAAAGACAAGAGATGCCCTGTACTCACTGCTTTTTTTCAGGATGATAACATATGAATAACATACTGTTGAAAAGTAAAATTGCTGGTATTATACTACTGCATCTGTGTATGCCTATTCCAGCTTATGCTCTGCAGCTATTTGATAAATTATATTTTCTGCGTCTCTTTATTTAAGGGCAAATAGATATAAAAAGTAGTGCCATGGTTAAGTTCACTCTTTACATCTATACCTCCTCCTAAATTCTCAATTTGGATCTTGGTAAGGTAAAGTCCTAATCCACGGCCTTCTACATGAGTATGAAACCTGCGATAAAGTGAAAATAAATCACTGCCATACTTTTGCATGTCAATCCCTATTCCATTGTCAGAGATTTCAATCACTACATGTTGATTTTTAAAGCAAGTGCTAATGTATACCACTGCATTTTTTTCCGGATTACTGTACTTGATTGCATTACTCAGCAGATTGTAAAATATACTGCTAAGGTAGGCCTGAACACTTTCAATCGTATTGACCTCTAGGTCAAGTTGAATCTGTACATTATTGCTTTCTATTTCATCTTTTAAGGATAGAATGACATCTTGAATACAGTCTTCAAGTCGGAAGGAAGTAATTGGTTTTTGACCTTCATTTTCAATTACAAGTATCTGGTTGAGGTCCTTGAGTATGACATCCAGTTTTTCTGTAGACTGGGAGATATACGATAATATTTCTTTAATCTGTTGAGGATCATCAGTGTATTTATAGAGAGAAGATAATCCTAAAATTTGCGCTACTGGTGATCTCAAGTTATGTGAGACAATGAAAGCATATTGTTCCATCTTCTTAACGCGCTCAATGAGTTCATGATTAGCACTGATAAGATTTTCAGTCTGCTTATCTACTTCCTGCTTCAACTTGGCATTCTGATCACTGATCAATTTATTCTGTTGTTCAATTGTATAGTTAGCTTCTGTGAGCTCATCGTTCTGAGCAATGATTTCTTCATTTTGTGCCTCTATCTCCTCAGTTCTTTCTTTGACCAGCTTTTCTAATTTGATATTCTGCTCACTTAGAATTTCATTTTTTTCATGTTCAGATTTTCTTAATTGTTCTGACACACTGTAAGTACGATTGGAATGATAAGCGGTATAAAATAAGGTGGGAATCACAAGGACAAGTAAAACTACAAATGCCTGGATATTTCTACTCAGCGCTTTTCTGTAGTTCGTATCAGCTTGATTAAATATTTCATTTTCAAAATTTGCTACCTGTTTGTTAAATCTCTGATAATCCAGCCAGGTACTATAGCCATAATCCTCCTGATAAATTTCCATAAATTTTGCTTTCTCACCATTCTGCAAGTGCTTAAGCATTTCTTTACCATAATTCAGATAAACATTTACGGAATCTTGAAAAGCATAAAAGTCATTCATAGGGAAATGCTGAGCATTAAGTGTACTTTCCAGATAGGTGAAAGTAGTATTAAGATTAAGCTGTGCAGTATCCAGCAGATCGGCATTCCCTTTTTTAGGAACAAGAGCATACCCCCTAATGCCCAAATCCATAAGATGTAATGCTCTGATGATGTCAGTGGTTTTAACCTTTACCGTTTCCGCACTTTTCTTGATCTGGGTATTTTCATTAATTATTTTGAAGTTTTTTATCAGTAATGTGAGGTTTAACAACAGCAAAATACTGATGATCAACAATAGTATAGAGGTAAAAAAGGGCTTTGAAATTTTCATGAAAAATGAAATTGCGAAAGCAAATTACTAAAATATTTTCATAAACAACTTTGCAATAAATTGCAGAATTTAATACGAAAATTCTGCGCATTTTCATTTTAGACGGGATATAATTTTGTCTATACTGAGGGATTATTTTGGGTCAAACAGCAGAAAAAAGATCCCGGTATTGAAGATTAGGTTTATTGCAACCCCTCTCTTAACTGATTTCTCTAATCATACTTTGAATGAGTTTGATTAAGAGCATGTTTAAATTTTGAAAAGAGCGGGTCAATGAATAAACTTTAGGTTGACCAAAACTTAAAGATTTATGCA
>NZ_JBBPHP010000027.1:0-92566 GCF_038039535.1 Catalinimonas locisalis
ATCAAGTTACCCACATTTCCACAACTCAACAACAACTGATTCTTCTAAGAATATTCATATGTAACAAACCTAAAGGTTCCACGCTGGGCGGGTCTCGCCAGACCGGGTCTCGCCAGACCGGGTCACGCCAGACCGGGTCACGCCAGACTAGTCGTTTAGCGTAGCGTAACGCATGCCCGGATTCCAGCCCTCTTCCATTGACAAAAATCAGCATACCTACTATGAAGTAGCAATAATAGTTTGTGCACTTGTAATGATTAGATTACATTTAATAGAGAGCATACAGCAATGCTTAACAAAGTCGTAACCACCGCTAATCCTACAAGAGCAGACCTATGCAATACAACAAACTACCCTACTTGAAAAGACCAGCTAACTTTCTCTTCCTTATCAGTTTCCTCTTCCTCATGGGTTGCAGCCCTGGAGAAGAAAGCACAGAACAGCCACAACCTCCTAACATCATACTGCTGATGGGAGATGACCACGGCTGGGAAGAAACGGCCTACAACGGACATGCCTACCTGCAAACGCCGGTACTGGACGAAATGGTTGCCTCCGGACTTCGTCTGGACCGCTTTTACTCGGCTTCTCCGGTCTGTTCTCCCACCCGGGGCAGTGTGATCACCGGACGGCACCCCAACCGCTATGGTACTTTTACCCCTAACTGGTCTATCCGTCCCGAAGAAATTTCTATTGCACAAATCCTCCGAGATGCCGGCTATACCAGCGGACATTTTGGCAAGTGGCACTTAGGACCAGTGAAGGCTGATTCTCCTACCAATCCGGGAGCCATGGGCTTTGATACCTGGCTTTCACATGATAACTTCTTTGAGATTGATCCCGTACTTTCCCGCGACGGAGCAGCACCGGTCAAAATGGAGGGAGAGAGCTCGGAAGTGCTCATTGATGAGACCATCCGCTTTGTAGAACAGTCCCAACAGCAGGGCAAGTCCTTTTTTGCGGTAGTATGGTTTGGCTCTCCGCATGAGCCTTATAGCGGACTGGAAGAAGACCTGGCGCGCTATGAGGATTTGCCGGACAGCCTCTCCGAACACTACGTCACCCTCACCTCTATGGAAAGCGGACTTCCGGTGGAGCGCCCTCTGGACTCCGTACTGCAGGAGCGTTATGCGGAAATCACTGCCATGGACCGGGCCATTGGTAATCTGCGTGATTACCTGGCGGAGCAGGGCCTGCGTGAAAATACGCTGCTCTGGTACTGCGGCGACAATGGTGTACCGCCCAGCGGACTCTTCAATTCTCCCCTCCGTGGACAGAAAGCCCTGATGTATGAAGCAGGCGTACGGGTACCGGGCATTATTGAGTGGCCGCAGGGCATACCGGAAGCAAGAAGCAGCGCAGTACATGCGGTGACCAGCGATATGCTCCCCACCCTGGCCGAACTGAGCGGACAGCCGCTGCCCGATCGTCCGCTGGATGGGGTGAGCCTGGTGCCTTTGTTCAGAGGAGAAATGGATGAACGGCCCCAACCCATCTGCTTCTGGGATTTTGAACCCGGCCATATCCTGGCGGGTGATCCTGAGCCATATATTGATCCTGCGCTACAGCAGGGGACTACGCCCCTGGTCAAGATCATGGACGGGCAGTATACCCGCTCATTTCAGAACTTTCATCACCCTGAAATCAGCGAACGGGATTATGCCGGGGAACGGGCCATACTGGACAATCGCTATAAACTGGTCATTGACGGCGAGGAGGGAAGCGGCAAGGAACTGTTTGACATGGACAATGACCCGGCTGAGCAACATAATCTGATCAGCAGTGAGCCGGAGATCGCTAAAAGACTGGAACAGCAACTATTGGAATGGCAGGAATCCGTGCTCAGGAGCCTGACCGGTGCTGACTATGCAGAATAAACTCATTGTCCCAAATCTGCCAAATCTGTAGTGCGTTTGCAACGCGTACCTGCTTCCATCTGGCGCATGTTTGCAACGCCTGTTATTCCTAGAGGGTATCCGAAGCTTTCAGATTCATTCCCACAAACCCGCTCATGTTACCAAAGATTTTTGTAAAGCCCGTATATCGCGTCAAAGAGCGGCAAGAAGTTTTGTAAGGTGGGTAAATTGCTTAGAAAGTGGTATACAAAATTTTGTAATGTACTTTTATCGCTAATGATCGGTCTTACAAAAAATTGTAAAGCGCTCAAATTTCTCCGAACTGCATTACGACAAATTGTAATGTGCTTTTATTGCGCCAAAGTGTAATACAAAAAAATGTAGGGCACGTATATTCCTCCGATTCGGCTTACGAAGCTTTGTAGTATGCGAAAATTGCTACAATTTCAGTTTACAACAAATTGTATCCGGCTTTGGCGCTCTAGAAGGGTATTTAGAAGCCGCTCAGGCGACATCCTCGCTGCTTTCTTCGTCTTCCATCGTTTGTACCGTTCTTGCTGAGTTACTAAGCTTGGGAAATAAACGTTCGGCCCGGATTTTACCCAATTGTTTGCGGGCATCCAGGTAATTGTTCTCGTACAAACGCCGCAAAGTGGCCTGCGCGATTTCTTCTTCCGCTTCCGCCATCTTTACCTGCTTGATCATATCTTCGTAACCCTTAATGGCCTTACGGGAGGCAGTTACCCGATTGCGCAGCTCGGCTGCCAGTGGATAAAGCTCATGGCTGTCGCCCAGGTTCTCCAGCCGCATGGCGAGGCGCTCCACCATATCCGGCTCCTCCTGCAGATTCATGTTGACGATATGACCAAACTTGCCTTCGGGAAAAATCTGGTTCATGATGGCCTGGGCGGGCGATGCCCTGTCGTGTTCTTCGCAACGGCGGAACACCAGGCGCACCTGATCATCCAGTTGGTTATCGGCGGTGAGCAGATCGTCGTAGCGGTCTTCCCTTTCCTCCAGCTTTTTGAGGGTAGATTCATGCTTGTCGCGGAGGGCATTGTAAGGAAGCTGTATCTGATCTATCAGGAACTGCGTGCCCTGGTACTGACGGCAAAGCCGCATGTGACGGCGGGTAGCACTCAGGTGTTTGCGGGTACCATCCCTTTCATAAAGCAATTGAGCCATAGCATATGTAGTTATGTTGGTGGTTATACACTGTCACTACATGAATATAGCATTTCATACGCGTATGATACTACCTATGTAAGGTATTGAACGGAATTCAATGTTTTTTGAGGGGGCTAGGGGGGTGAGTGCTGTATCTGAGTTTTGCCGCTATACTTATCACAGCAGCTAATCTGCACTTTTAATATTGTAGGTATACACTTATATTTAGGTGTGGTATGCTATACTGCATGTATATTACAGTTTATAGTAACATAATTATTTAAGCATAATATTATAAAACATTGACAACAGAATATATTATTAAAAGAATTTATTATAAGTCTCGTATAATCGCTGATTTTGATCTATTTGCTATTAAAAAGCTTATTTCAGGATATAAATATTTTATTTTCTTAATTATCATTACCGATTTAGTTTATTTTCTATCAAAATATTTAGGTATTGAATCTGCAATTACTGTTGAGATCACTATTAAACATATTTTTATTATAAATACAGCTTTAGCTTTTTTTATTTATAGAATCTGGAAGAATTATAATAATCATAAATATAACTTTCCAGAACCCTTAAAATACCTTCAGGATATCAGTGAATATTCAGATGAAGATCTAAGAAAACTAGTTAAACAAGTAAACCGACGTCAAATTTTCATGGAGAGGCTGGTAGGCAGAATGATTGAATATCAGATCATAATACCAACATTTTTAATAATTATTATCGTTTATAAACTTTACGAAGTGTATTCTGAACCCAGTGTAAGGTTTAACTTTAGTTTTATCTTTTTTATGTCTGCAGTTTTATTTTCCGCGATAGGTTTTTTGTTAGGAGCGCGAATAAGTCCAAAATCCTTTAAAAAAGATCAAAATTCTATCATATATAGAGTAAGAAATATCATAATTGACTCGCTTGTTTTTTCAAATTTAAATCCTGGTTCAAATGAAATTAGAAAACCACGTTAATGATCTAATTAACAAGGAATTGGGCAAAATTGACAAATCCCCTTTTAGTACTAACGGTTTTGACAGTTATATTAAAAATGTAACTTCTTATACCATACAATTATTTACTCTTTCTAAATTCTTTGCAAAAAGTCAAGGAACAGAATTTATTACAGAAGGAGTTGTGAAGAAAGCAGCCGAAAAAATTCATAAATCTAGTAATGAAAAAGTTTTAAACCTGATATTATCTTTTGCAGGTCTACTACTTGGGTCGGCTATTTCACATATGGTTACACTTTCTATGAATAGTACTCTAATAAATACAAATAATATGATCTTTATTATGGGAACAGGATTAACAGGAGCTTTTCTATTCGGGTTTTACTTGTTTAAATAAAGAAATGTGGAAAATGCTATCGCCAATAAATAAAAAAACTAGGGCTCCTGCACATAATCAATAAACTATGTAAAGAGCCGTAATTTGAAAGAAAAAGCTATGAGCATTCAGTATTTCACCAACGAAGAAGGAAAACAGACAGCGGTAATCGTTCCCATAGAAGAATGGAAAAAGTTAAAAGCTGAACATGAGAAACTGCTCAATAAATTAGAAGTCTTAGGGGGATTACAGGAAGCCTTAAAAGAAGTGCAGGAAATCAAGGAAGGCAAAAGAAAAAAAGGTAGAACTTTAGGGTATGGACAGTAAAGAAAAATATATCAATCCATTTACAGATTTTGGCTTCAAAAAATTATTTGGGACTGAGTTCAATAAAGAATTATTGATTGATTTCTTGAACCAAGTGCTTGGCGATAGAGAGCGGGTTCAGGATTTGACTTACTTAAATACTGAGAATTTGGGCAATACAAAAATGGATAGGAAAGCCATTTTTGATCTTTACTGTGAAAATGAAAAAGGAGAGAAGTTCATCATAGAATTACAGAATGTGAAGCAGCAGTATTTCAAAGATAGAAGCATTTTCTATTCCACCTTCCCCATTCAAAGTCAGGCACCCAAAGGAAAAGAATGGGATTATTATTTAAAAGCAGTTTATACGATTGGAATTCTGAACTTCAGCTTTCCTGACCAGTATGAACAAGAGCGATTTTTGCGGGAGATTCAACTAATAGATAAGCAAACCCATGAAGTCTTTTATGACAAACTGACTTTTATCTATTTAGAAATGCCAAAATTCAGAAAAGAAGAGGATGAATTGATCAGTCAATTTGACAAATGGATGTATGTATTGAAAAATCTGCACCAATTACAAGACAGACCTGTTAAATTACAAGAGAAGGTATTTGAAAAGTTATTTTCAGAAGCCGAGATAGCAAAACTAAACTCAGAAGACATGAAAGCATATGAAGAAAGTTTGAAAACTTATAGAGATAACTATAGTATAATCGAAACTGCTAAGAAAGAAGGGATTTTAGAGGGAGCATCAAAAAGAGAGATTGAGATTGCTAGAGAATTAAAAACAAATGGAGTCTCAATTGATATAATAGAGAAAACAACAGGATTGACAAAAGAACAAATAGAAAAACTGTAAATCTTGAAACTCTTGTTTGACCCAACGGGAACAGACACAATATTTATCCTCAAAGAACCAAGTAGACTGTAATCCTGGAAATAATTCAAGGTGTCCCAAGCAGCTATCCGTTATCAACACATTACCCAAACCCTACCACCCCTATGAAAACCAACCCAAGAGAAGAACATCCAAAAGCCTCTGCTGAGCATACGAGTGCGGTGCAGTATTATCATGGTACTAAAGTTGATCTGAAGCCGGGAGATATGATTGCCGCGGGCTATCAGTCCAACTACGGCAGCCGGAAGAAGGCAAAGTATGTGTACCTCACCGCCACGTTGGATGCGGCGGTTTGGGGAGCCGAACTTGCCCTGGGCGAGGGTCCCGGCAAGATTTACATCGTAGCCCCCACCGGACCCATAGAAGATGATCCCAACCTGACCGATAAGAAGTTTCCCGGCAATCCCACCAAATCCTACCGTACGATGCATCCGCTTCGGGTAATGGGGGAAGTGAACGAATGGCAGGGGCATGCGCCCGAGCAACTCCGGGCCATGAAGGAGCATTTGGAGCGGCTTGCGGCAATGGGTATTGAGGCCATAGAGGATTGAGTTGGCATGAGGAAAGTAAGGCAGGATTTTTCATCTTTACACCCATAAAAAACTAAGCAGGAATGCAGCGCCTAAGGGCAGCTTGTGCTTTCCCTGTAGCCGGAACGTCAGCAAGCCGCTTGATACATGAAGGAAGCATATCAAAAGTATTATGAGGTCTATCTACAACAGTTCAGTCATTTGCGGACTGAAGAAATAGAATTTCTTCCTACAGGAGGGAGAAGTGCAAACGCAGATGGCCTATGCCTGCTATGGCCTGTTGAGAAGGTATTTCATCAATGACAAAGGCAATGAGATCACTACCGGACTTGTCAAGGAAAATGAATATGCCGCGGATAAGGCATCATTGCCATACCGCATACGCCTAACTTCGCGGTGGATGAAAGCTATATCAAAACGGGAGTCCACTACTTTTCTTTCCTGATCATAGAGCGGGTGAATAACTAAGGAAGGGAAATATCATCAGCGTATGAGTGAGATGCATTGTGCAACTGCTAAAATCTTCTTAATATCATATACATCAAGATGATTAGTAGTGCACCTGTCAAAGCTTTTATGGACAAAGGAAAAAAGATGATTTTAATCATAAGCCTGTCATTTTTAGCCTGCCTGCTCATATTTACGGGAGTGCTGTGGACATTGAGCTCCGGTAAACCAAAACCCTATTTAGACCCAAGTGGAAGTCCAATGGCGGGGAGTGTTTCAGAAAAAGTGTTTATGAACATTGGAGGCGTGAGGCAGGGTATGTTCATTAAAAGCAAAGATGCAAGTCAGCCGGTATTGCTGTACCTGCATGGAGGGATGCCTGATTATTTTCTTACCCAAAAATACCCTACTGGTCTGGAAGAAAATTTCACACTTGTATGGTGGGAACAAAGGGGCTCGGGTATCTCTTACAGCGCCAACATCCCCCGAGAAAGCATGACGCTGGAACAGATGATACTTGACGCGCTGGAAGTGACAAATTACTTGCGCAGGCGCTTCGGCCAGGATAAGATATATCTCATGGGACATTCGGGAGGAACCTTCATCGGAATACAGGTGGCTGCCCGGGCTCCTGAATTGTACAAAGCGTATATTGGTATTGCTCAGATGTCGGATCAGCTCAAATCTGAAAGAATGGCTTATGAATACATGCTTGAACAATACAGAAAAGAGGGAAATACTAAAATGGAGCAAAAGCTCAGGGCGGCGCCCGTGACAGACAGTCTACCTGATACTTACCTTAAACTGCGTGACCAGGCTATGCACGAGCTTGGAATAGGCACTATGCATGGGATGAATTCTGTAATCAGCGGACTCTTCTTACCGTCGTTGGCATTTCGTGAATATACCTTAGCAGAAAAGATCAATATGTGGCGGGGCAAATCTCAATCGGGTGTTAGTATACTATGGAAAGAAATGCTGGCTACGAATCTGATCAATAAGGTGCCTCAACTGGATATTCCTGTCTACTTTTTTTCTGGGATTTATGATTATACAGTGTGTTATTCTTTGTCAAAAGAGTATTTTGAGAAAATAAAAGCTCCAATGAAGGGATTTTACAGCTTTGAAAAATCGGCGCACAGTCCGCTGTTTGAAGAACCTGAAAAAATGCGAAGGATAATGCAGGAAGATGTGCTGAGAGGAGTGAATAGTCTTGCTGATTTGAAATGATATATTAAATAGTAAAGCTTAGCTGCTGATTTGCTCAACACCATGTCTATTTTTCAACAATCATAATGACTTTCTTGGAAAGACAGGTGCCACGATAATACTGCCGGATTTTTTCCAGAGCAGGAATCGGGCAAACCGATAATGAGCTGACAACAAGCTTCAGGATTAAAATTCACAGCATTAATTCACCATTACCTAAAGAATATGGGTATTATCAACTTTGAGACCTTTCTGATCGCGGGTATACTGCTCAATCTTACACCAGGGGCGGATACCATGTACATACTTGGGCGCAGCATTTCACAAGGTAAAAAAGCGGGCGTATTATCTGCTCTGGGTATTTGCAGCGGCGCTTTGATCCACTGTATTTTTGCCGCACTGGGCTTGTCTATCATACTGGCAAAGTCGGCCCTGGCTTTTGAGGTCGTCAAATACCTGGGAGCAGCTTATCTGGTATATCTTGGGTATAAATCCCTGCGCGCTAAAGCTACAAATCTGAAGGTACTGGCCAAGCAGCAGCCGGCAAACTATGCCAAAATCTATGCTTCCGGTATCTTTACCAATGTGCTGAATCCCAAGGTGGCCCTGTTCTTCATCGCCTTTATCCCGCAGTTTGTAGACCCTCAGTACGCAGAGAGTTCATTACCCTTTTTACTGCTCGGCCTTACCTTTCTCACTACGGCTACCATTTGGTGTTTGATTCTGTCGCTTTGCTCGGCCCGGCTTTCGGAGGGCATCAGAAAGCGCCCGAAGATCAAGCTGTGGCTGGACAGAGTCACCGGAGGAATGTTTATTGTATTAGGCCTCAAACTGGCATTGACTAGGAGATAAGCGTTTAATGTTATTTCTCCTGCTGATCTGCTTTAGCTTTAGACTTTGATGGCTTCTCACTTTTGCCATTAAAATCAGGGAGGGTTAAGTCCCGATGGTAAATGGTACGATGAGGGAAAGGGATTTCTATGCCCAACTCATCAAAGCGGTTTTTGAGTCGTCTGAGAAACTCTCTTTTCACCAGCCACTGCTTCAGCGGCTTAGTCTGCACCAGCACCTTGATGATGACGGCTGAGTCAGACAGTGCGTCTACGCCCAGCATCTCCGGTTCTCCGGTGATGAGTTTGCTAAATTCCGTTTCCTGCTTCATCTGATGGGCTACTTCCATAATGACTTCCATTACATGGTCCACATTCTCCTTATAGGCGACTCCCACATCCAGAGCCACCCTGGACCATCGGTGCGTTAGGTTACTTACGGTGGTAATTTCTCCATGAGGGATAAAGTGGGCTATACCCTCCAGATCGCGCAGTACAGTAGTCCGCAGACTGATATCTTCCACCACTCCCGATATCTGGTTGATTTTGATGACATTGCCTACCCGGTATTGGTTTTCGGAGAGGATCATAAATCCGGAGAAGAAATCTTTGACCAGGGTTTGTGCACCGAAGGCAATGGCCAGGGAAAACACGGCTGCTCCACCCAGTAGGACGGAAACATCTATGCCTAACTCGGATAAAACAGCCAGAAACCCAATGAAGAGTACCAGCACCGTAAGTCCGCTGCGTATGGCCCGACTCAGGGTCTCTACCCTTTCTTTGCTATCCTCTTTGGACTTGAAGCGGCTGAGGCTAAGGCCTTTGAGTATGCGTACCGTAAGCCAGCGGGCTCCAGCCCACAGCAGAAAAAGGAGCAGAAGAGTCAGTCCGATACGAGGGCCGGTGTTGATGACAAAAGAATATAATCTGTGGGGAGATAAAGGGCTACGCAGATATTCCAGCCAGCGGTTTTGCCGAGTGATATTCAGGGTGGCATCGGCAACAGCTTCTGCCAGAGGATCTTTCAACACATTCAGATTATCTATACGGGTTTGCAGAGTAGCCAGCAGGACAGTGTCTTCAGCGATATCACTTTCTACGCTAGTCATAAAAGCCTGTGCCTGATTGATTCTATCCTGGATGGCGGCCTGAAGTTGTTCTGCCGAATCACTTGCCTGTAAAGTACTGAGGTTGTTTTCCAATGCTTCAATAGTAGCTTTCCATTGTGTAAGCTGATCCTGAGAGCTTTGTGTCAATGACATCGCAATGGAATAATCATCCTGGTTGATGGAGAGCAGTTGTTCTACCAGAAACCAGGTTTTTTTGGCTACTTCAAATTTGGCTTTCAGTATTTCCAGCTCTCGTTCAGCCTCTACTATGCGCCAGTTATACTCTGTGTTGACCTTGTCAAAAGTGATCTCTTCTTCATAAAGCGTAGTATCTGATGTATTGGCTGAATCTAAGAGTGTGGATTGATTATCATCCTGCAATAGTTTTTTTTCGGTAATTTCCATGACCATGGCGGGAGTACCTTTCATGGCTAAGGAGAAAGCTTCCTGCTCCTTGTTAATTTTTCGTTGCAGTACTTTCATTTGCTGGTGAATAGAGCGTCTGCGTTTCAACATATACGCCAGACCATCCTCCAGTTTTTTCCACTCCTGCTCTACGGTAGCGAGGGCAATACCGGGATCAGGAAGGTTCATGAGCGAATCTAACCTAATATCTGTCTGATTGAACTGTATGGCAGTTCTCTGAAAGACAGGTTCCAGTTGAGCACTGTCCAGTTTTAACTTTCTTAACCTACTCTTGTCCTTGATAATCAATTGACTAAGTCCCAGCAGAAAAGCAATATCAGACTGATTTGTTGCTTTTACGGAAAAAGTATCGCTTTGAAATAGCTGAGCGTTATTATCCTGTGCATTGACCGCATTCAGTGAGTAAAATAGTATGGTCAGGCAGATGCTTAGGAATTTTTTTTGAAGGCTGGGGTAGGTAATCATACAAAAAAAAAATTACTGTTAAACTTGAGGAATGTTATTCAATACAACCACTGTTTAGCTAGGTAGTTTTACTAATTTAGTGAATATATCTTTACCAAAAGAATTGCCGGGAAGAGATAATAACTGTTGTTGCAGTAAAAAGAGATCAGGTAAATAAGCAGGCTGATTGAAAAAATTACTTATTCTGAGTTAGCCAAAAAAATAAGTTTGAGAGCTTTCTTAAAGCGTTGATTGACACATGGTTTCCTGCTAAATTGCTTATGGTTTCTAGATAAACTATTGATCATTTTTGAAATGAATATACCTGTTCCCCCCGCTTTGCTGTTGATTGACATCCAAAAAGGTATGGACGACTTAGCCTATTGGGGTGGTGAGCGTAACAATCCTAATGCGGAAGAACAGGCGGCGAGATTGCTGGCTTTGTGGAGAGAAAAGGCCTGGCCACTTTTTCATATCAAACACAACTCTACCAATCCTGAAT
Organism: Catalinimonas locisalis; assembly: GCF_038039535.1. Taxonomy (NCBI): domain Bacteria; kingdom Pseudomonadati; phylum Bacteroidota; class Cytophagia; order Cytophagales; family Catalimonadaceae; genus Catalinimonas; species Catalinimonas locisalis. Next base: position 11,063 of record NZ_JBBPHP010000027.1, read on the forward strand.
CCAGACTGGTGAAAGGTAAACCTGGAAATGAAATCAAAGAGCTTGTTAGACCTTTGAACAGCGAAACTGTGATTGAAAAAAGTGTTAACAGTGCATTTATCGGCACAGATTTGCAGCAGAGACTAGATCAACAAGGAATCAAAACGCTGGTCATTGTGGGGCTGACGACCAATCATTGTGTATCTACCACTACCCGTATGGCAGGCAATCTCGGCTACGAGACTTATCTGGTATCGGATGCTACCGCTACTTTCAACAGAGTAGGAGTAGATGGTAAGCAGTTTTCGGCAGAAATTATGCATGCAACCGAACTGGCCAGCCTAGAAGGTGAGTTTACCAGGGTGCTTTCTACCGAGGACTTATTGAGGTTACTGAAAGCCTGAGAAGAGTACTATTTATAGAAATATGCATCAGGCACCTAAGACTGGTAATTTTTAGAAAATTGCTTTAGCAGAAGAGGGCTGGATTAGGTATAAATCTCTTATCTTAAGTGTTTTGAAAAACTGATTTGACCCACAGTGCAACAAATCACGCTTAGTATGGAGGTTTTTCAGATCACAACCTAAACAACCTATGCTCAAAAAGACAATTAAGTCGCTCCTGCCCGGTATTTTTTTGTTTGGATATACTGTTGGTACCGGCAGTGTGACCGCAATGGCAAAGGCGGGTGCTGACTACGGCATGTCTTTGTTATGGACAGTGTTTTTGTCCTGCCTCATGACCTTCTTACTCATTCATCTGTTTGGCAAATTTACCCTGCTTACCGGAGAAACGGCACTGGCGGCATTCAGGAAGCACATTCACCCTTTGGTAGCTATATTTTTTATCGTTACGCTCACTGCCCATGTTTCAGGGAGCATCATTGGTGTAATGGGAATCATTTCAGACGTTTGTTATGAGTGGTCTAAGTTTTACGTAGCAGGGGGAATCGCTCCGGTATATTTTGCATTATTTTTTATTGGGCTGGTGTATTTCATTTTTTTGCTGGGAAAAACCTCCTGGTTTGAAAAAATTCTGGCAGTCATTGTGGGAGTGATGGCAATATGCTTTTTGCTTAATTTTTTGATGTTTTCACCACCTCTCAGAGAAGTTGCTCAGGGAATGGTACCCAAAATTCCTGATACCGGACCCCATGAAAGTGCTTTTCTGGTAATCGCCTCTATGGTAGGTACTACGGTATTTTCCGGTTTATTTATATTGAGAACAACCCTGGTCAAAGAAGCAGGCTGGACAATGAATGACCTGAAGACACAAAAAAAGGATGCGCTATTTTCGGGTTTTATGATGTTTTTGGTGAGTGCTGCTATCATGGCTGCGGCAGCAGGAACACTGCACACCCAGGGATTGCCATTGATCAATGTTTCGGAGATGATTAATATTCTGGCACCTACCACTGGTACTCTGGCAGTAACAATATTTACTCTGGGCATCATTGCCGCTGGTATATCTTCTCAGTTTCCCAATGCAGCTTTACTACCCTGGCTTCTGGACGATTATTACCAAAGGAAACCCAATCTGAGAAGAAAAAATTATAGATTAATCGTATTATTGCTTTCTTTGCTGGGGCTGATCGTCCCGGTTTTTGACGCCCCGCCCATAGCGGTCATGATCACCTCACAGGCATTTGGAGCTTTAGTGCTTCCCGTCACAGTAGCATGCATCATGATCTTAGGAAACAAGGCTTCTTTGATGAAAGAGCATAAGTTTTCTGTGGCGCTCAATATTTTGCTGGCAGCCATATTGATATTTGCCATCCTCATGAGTTATATGAGCTATCAGGGGATTTTCGCCAGCCTACAGACTCTATAAATTGCACTAACTTTTAGAAGGTGCCGTCCCATATAGATCAAACAAAAGATAAAATTCTCTTTCCTTACTTTTGAAGAGAAGCTATAAAAACTCTAATTTGAACCCAAAAAAATAGCCTTATGAGTCAAGCTAATTGGAAAACAGTAAAGGAGTACGAAGATATTACTTATCGCAAAGCGGATGGCGTAGCCCGCATCGCTTTCAACCGACCGAACGTTCGCAATGCCTTTCGTCCTAAAACCGTAGGAGAATTATTTGAAGCCTTTCTGGATGCCCGTGAAGATACTTCTATCGGCGTCGTGTTGCTGTCGGCAGAAGGTCCATCTACCAAAGATGGTGTCTACTCCTTTTGTAGTGGAGGGGATCAGAAATCCCGCGGACATCAGGGCTATGTGGACGATGAGGGTATGCCTCGTCTCAATATTCTGGAAGTACAGCGACTGATTCGTTTTATGCCCAAAGTGGTCATTGCTGTGGTGCCTGGCTGGGCAGTAGGGGGCGGGCATAGTCTGCACGTAGTTTGCGACCTTACACTGGCCAGTAAAGAGCATGCGATTTTCAAACAGACCGATGCCGATGTCACCAGCTTTGACGGAGGCTATGGCTCTGCCTATCTGGCGAAGATGGTGGGACAGAAGCGTGCCCGGGAGATATTTTTTCTGGGAAGAGACTACTCAGCACAGGAAGCTTATGATATGGGAATGGTCAATGCGGTAGTGCCCCATGAAGAACTGGAAGATACTGCTTACCAGTGGGCACAGGAAATTCTGGAAAAGTCACCTACCTCTATCAAGATGCTCAAATTTGCCTTCAACCTGACCGATGATGGTATGGTAGGTCAGCAAGTCTTTGCCGGAGAAGCTACCCGCCTGGCTTATATGACAGACGAAGCCAAAGAGGGAAGAAATGCTTTTCTGGAGAAGAGAAAGCCTAACTTCAAGGATATCAAATGGATTCCCTAAGGGAAGCACTTAATTGGAAGCGGTCATTTTTGTAGGAATACAGGGGGCAGGGAAGTCAACATTTTACAAGCAGCGTTTTTTTAATTCGCATGTGCGCATCAGCCTTGATCTGCTGAATACACGGAATAAGCAGCGCATTTTTATGGAAACCTGCTTTTCCACCCAGTCCAGATTTGTGGTAGATAATACCCATCCGACCAAAAGTGAGCGGGAAGTGATCATTCAAAACGCTAAAGCGAATGGTTATACAATAATCGGATACTTCTTTGATAGTTTTGTAAAAGAAGCCCTGGCAAGAAACGAGCAGAGAGAAGGGAAAGAAAAAATACCGGTACCCGGCATACTGGGCTGCTACAAAAAGCTGGAACGCCCAGACTATGCGGAAGGATTTGATATGCTTTATTTAGTGAAAATTGTGGACGGTAAGTTTGTCGTTGAAACGCTGGAAAGATGAAATCTACGAGCTTAGCAGGAGCAGAAGAAGAAAGAACGAGCGTATTATAACAAAAATATATCAAGTGTTTTGAAACCAGAAATCAACAACCGGAAAGCCGGAGGACTGACTTTTCATTCTCAACTGCATACTGTAGAGCCTTATCAGGCATTTGGCCGGACGGGTAAAATCATAGGAACTTTCGCCATTCACTAACTGGATTTTGACAGACGGAGGAACAACTACTTTGGTAAGTGTTGAAGAAAGTCTGTAAGGTTTTTTCCCTTCTTTGAGGAAGAAGTCGTTTCAGACAAATCTGATCGCTGGTATGGAGAAAAGTTTGTAGGAATTAAAACTTGCCAGCGAAAGACCTGAAAATCAGGTAGCGCTGGAGTTGGATAAACTTCTTTTCTTATTAGAGCAGCCTGTCTGGCCTAAGTTGTTTAACTCATTTCATCACGAAGTTCCCGCTTCAAGATGTAGTCGGTTTGGGCATCATTGCCCAGCATAAATGTATAAGAGCCAATCTTGCTAAAGCCATTTCTTTCATACAGACGAATAGCTCCCGGGTTTTGACTCCATACCCCCAGCCATGCAAAATCCAGCCCTCTCTCTTCGGCCATTTGGACAATATTATTCAGCATCCATTGACCCAATTGCTTTCCCTGGTACTGCTGGAGCACATAAAGTCTGCATATTTCCAGAGCCTTTCCATTTCCAGAATGTGTGTTAGGCAAACCAAATTTCAATTTGCAGTAGCCAACAGTTTCTCTCCCATTCTTCAAAAAATAGAAATCCGTGTCAGTATCCTGAAGTTCTTCTAAAAGCTGTGCTTCACCAAATGCCTGTTCAAGATATATTTTCATATCCTCTTCAGTATTGACACTGCCAAAAGCATCCTGAAAAGTTTTGATGCTAAGGGCTTGCAGTTCTTTCAGATCATGAGGATTAAGCAGGCTAAGTTGTAAGTTTTGTTTGTCAATTCTGAGAGCGCTCATGTGAAGATAAGATAGCTTTGGTTAGTCAGGAATAAAATTGGATGTCATGCCTGAAATCAGATTTTTATTAAAAGTAATCAAACCTGGATTTTAAGCCATAAAACTTTACGGAATATATCTCCCTAAAGGTTTTATCATACTGTTTAATGATCAAATCAGGGCTGACTGAGTAAGTACAAAAAATTCAGGGAATTCGCTGAAAAAGATAAGTGTAACCTATTTCAAGGTTACATAAAGTCAGGGCACATAGACTAATTTTTAGGAGATTAATCAGGAGATAGATAAGATCTCAAATTGGATGCTTATATTTAGTTAATGTGCTGTTTGTCAGAAGTATAAAGAGTTAGAGTACTCAAAATATGAGTAAAAGGAAGATCAGCTTATCAGTTTATTTAATTTAACCGTAACGCTATGCTCCGCCTCACTTTACCCCTCTTGCTGCTACTTTGTTGTGGCCTTTCCCTGCATGCTCAGTCAAAAGTTGATAGCTTACTCACTTTGCTGAAAGCAGGCTCTCCCGATACTATAAAAATTGATACTTATTTGTCACTGCATCAGGCACTGGTTGTTGAAAATCCTTCCCAATCGGAGACTTATCTGCAAGAGGCTATCCAACTCAGTGAGAAAATAGATGATAAAAAGTGGGTATGCAGATCTTATTTGATGCTATGTCGCTATTCTTGGAAAAAAGGTCAGTTAGAAAATGCAAAACAAGCACTGGGTGAAGTAGAAAATCAGCGTCAATTCTTTAGAGAGGATAAAGTTGAAGCTACTTTTTTTATGGAAAGTGGCATTGTAAATCATCTGGAAGGGAGATACGAACTGGCTGCCAGTTTCTATTTGAAAGCCATGCCTATCTATGAGGCATTGAATGATACAGAGGGAGTAGCTAAATGCTACAATAACATTGGAAATGCGTATTGGGAATTGGAAAAGCTTGATTATGCCCTGGAAAATTATTTCAAAGCGGTAGACTTGTTAGAAAATCAAGAGGAAAAAACCGGAAGCATTTTAGGTAATATAGGATTAATCTACAGAGCTAAAAATGATTTTGAAAAAGCATTAAGTTATTATCAGCGCTCTTTGCAGGTGAACCAGAAGTATGGTCATAAAATGGATGCTGCCATTGATCTGCAAAATATAGGCGTATTGTACAAAAGAATGGGAGATATGGATACCTCTCTCAAATATCTGAAGGAGTCCAATGATTTATCAAGAGAGATTGACGATCAGATTGGTGTGCTATACACTGATCATGGAATTGCCACTATATACGGAGAGTTAGGTCAGTACACTCAGGCATTGGCAGGATTGGAAGAAGCTTTACAACTAGCAAAACAGCTGAACAGTAAAGAAGAAATAAAAAATCTGTATGAAAGTTTTACAAACACCTACGAAAAGATGGGGCAGTATGCACTGGCACTTGAGTACAGGAAAAACTTTGAAGTGTGGAAAGACAGCATTGCCAATGAAAAGCATGTAATCCAGATCAAAGAGCTGGAAGTAAAATACGAAACGGAAAAGAAGGACAAGCAGATCATCCTGCTGGCCAATGAAAAAGAACTTCAACAGAAAGAAGCCGAGCGGCAGGCCGGTCTGAAAAAAGCCTCTATGGCCGGCTTGGTATTGCTAAGTCTATTGACCGGCTTGCTGGTTTACATCTTCCGGCAGCGCCTCGGCCATCAAAAGCTGCTGGCAGCCAAAAACGAAGAAGTGAGAGAGGCAAACTTTAAACGGGAGATGAGCGAACTGGAAATCAAAGCCCTGCGGGCACAGATCAATCCGCATTTTCTCTTCAACTGTATGAACTCCATCAATCGCATGATCCTACAGGGCGAAACTGAGGCGGCTTCCTCTTACCTCACCAAGTTTTCCAAACTGGTACGCCTCATCCTGGAAAATACCGAAGCCACACGGGTGTCGCTGGCAAATGAACTGGCCATGCTGGAATCTTATATCCAACTGGAAGCCCTCCGTTTTAAAGGAAAGATCAATTACAAAATACTGGTAGATGAATCCCTTGAACCAGAAAATACATATCTTCCCTCTATGGTTTTGCAGCCTTTTGTAGAAAATGCGATATGGCATGGACTGATGCACAAAGAAGATCCTGGTACCATCACGATTGCCATTAAAGAGGAAGATGACCGCCTGCTATGCACCATTGAAGATAATGGGGTGGGTAGAGAGAAAGCCCAGGTGCTGAGGGAAAAGTCGGTGTACAAACAGAAATGTATGGGTATGAAGATTACCGAAGATCGGCTGCGTCTGCTCAGTAAAGAGCGTCTGGAGCAGTTGATCAGTATCACCGACCTCAAAGATTCGCTGAATCAGGTGCTGGGCACCCGGGTAGACATTATGGTTCCAATGGCCTAACAAATCATGATACGAGCAATCCTCATTGATGATGAAACCGACGCTCGGGAAGCCCTCAGCATAGCGATAGAAAAGTATTGTCCGGAGGTTGCCATCCTGGGAGTTTATGATCATCCACAAAAAGGCCTCACAGCCATTCAGGAGCTGCAACCTGACCTGGTATTTCTGGATGTGCAGATGCCCCATATGTCGGGCTTTGATTTGCTGCAGCAGGCATCTCCCCTCAGCTTTGAGGTGATCTTCGTTACTGCCCATGATCAGTACGCCATCAAGGCGATCCGCTTCTCTGCCCTGGACTATCTGCTCAAGCCGGTAGATGTAGATGACCTGATGCATGCAGTGGCCAAAGTAAAGGAGCGTTTGCTGCAAAAAAACAGCGCTCCTCAGTATCAGTCAGTACTCAACAATATACAGTACCGATCCAGAAAGATAGACAGACTGGCCGTACCTACGCTGGAAGGCATAGAGTTTTTTGAAACTGATGATATCATTTACTGCCAGGCAGATGGCAACTATACCCGTTTGTTTTTAAAGGACAGTCTGAGCAGACTCATCTCCAAAAACCTCAAAGACTTTGAAAGCCTGCTGGCAAGCTCAGGCTTTTGCCGGGTGCATCATTCCTCCCTCATCAATATGAAGCACATCCGCAAATATGTGAAAGGTGAAGGTGGCTATGTGATCCTTACGGACAATCATCACGTTGATATTTCCCGTCGCAAAAAAGAAGAGTTTTTGGGCCTGCTGAATAAGCTTTAAGCTGCTGAAGGCACTACTATACCCAGCACTTCCAGAAGTTGGGGGTCATCCTTCAGGGCCACCCGGGCTACCTTTGTATAGTCACTTACCCACCCTTGCAAAGCTTTTAATGCTTCATTTCTTTTCTCCGTTGCCGACTGGGCATCTCCGGCATTGTACCTGTTTTGCTGATAAGTATTCGCCAAAGCTTCTGCCATAGCCTTTCCCCGGGCGAGTTCTTCTGCCTTCGCTCCGTGCTTCTTCATGCCAGCCAGCCCTTCTTCCCCCATACTGTTGTAAAAGCTAAATACCTGGCTGCTCCAGCCTGCCCAGTCCTTTTTCCTCAAGCCTTTCAGTTGTAGTTGTGACTCCATATAAGCATCCTTTCGAAAAGCAAAGCGAGCTATCGTCAGATGCTCCATATATAAAGCCTTAAGTTCCTTTATATCTTTCTTCATCCGGGCTGTAAGTGCATTGCGTTTGCTGTAGCAGTTTTTCTTTTCATCCTGCCACGTGCTGAACTGCTCCAGAAGGCTTTGACCTTCCAGCATGCGAACCTCTGAGTAACCGTATCGCTCCATTTGCTGCTTTATCTTAGGATGCCTGCTTGCATTTACAATCAGGGTATGGTACTGTGCCATTCGGGCATCTAGAGATCTTTTTATCATGAGAATTAGAGTTGAAATAAGGAAATAAAAATAGGACTTTGCATGCATTGTAACCTGCTGTTTTGGGCAGTACATTAACATGGGTAATATTTGTACTCCATTTTATCCTTTTCTTTACCTGACACGGTGGTTATCAGGTGTCATGCGGGCTTGCATGATATCTTCTAAGCAGCTGACCATACACATTGCGGGCTAACTTACTATTTGGGAAGCAACTTACCATCCTCTGCGCAGACTTACAGAGTTATAGAGAAGCAGCTGAGTATGCTCTTCGCAGGGCTGCAAAGTACACCAAAGGTAGGTGAACGGCTAAAGTACTTTCATATTTACCACCTGTAATTGAAAAACAACCAATAGTACACCACTACCCGCCAGTTGCACAATGGTGCTTATTTTCTAAATAAATGACTAATACCTTTATCTACATTAAACCCTTAAATGATAAAGATCATGAAAACACTACTCTTAATTTTTGTCTGTTTAGAAACCATCACACTTGTGATTCACAACAATGTAGAAAGGACACTTCCAACTACAGACTTATCTGATAAAACGATTATCCATTCAGTTGAGGTAGACCATACATGGAAACCTGCTAATACCACAGAGGAATTCTTTGAATTAATAAGCAACCCAGATGCAGAAATCATCAGGTCTGTTGACGATTTTTTGAAAAGGACACAACAAGAAGGGACTGTCTATGCCAAACTCAATAAGCGGGTAATTCAAAAGTTTACCAAAGAGTTGAAGTTTAAAAATGGGGGGCTTTCCTCAGCACAATATGACATTATTGAAAAAAGCCTCTCTAAGCGGGACTATGAAATTTTTTGGGAAGGCTTTGGCCTATCCTTAGATTTTGTACAGGCTGATGATCACGGTGGTTATGCCTGTGTAGGAGTGGGTGATTGTGCTGTGAATCAAACACACATTTGTACTAGCAATTGCTAATCAAATTAAGGAGAGCGTCTAACTACATAGTCATGAAATCTGTATGTAAATCCTTAAGCCTGCTCAGCCTGATTCTGCTTAATGGTATGGTTTGGATAGCCGCCTGTGAATCTGATCTGATCACAGGCGATGATGACGATCAGGACAATGATCCTAAACTTCCGGCTGTCTTTGACCCTGATCAAGCTTTGGAACTTTTCAGCTTTGAAGGTGCATGGAAAGTTTCCGGAAATCTTCCCGCCGCCCCGGCTGGTCAGCTCAAAATTAGTGTAAAAGATACCATTTTTATGCCCATTGGTTTTCCAGTAGGCGAACGCCTGGTCGTGAGGCATAACGGATTGTATGATATCAGTGGTTTTTTCATTGCCGTAGAAAACAGTTCCTTTTACTATGATGTTTCGGTGGTAGAAGCCGAAGCGCAGGACTCTACTGATGTGATATATCTCAGCCTGGATGAAACAGAGGGATTTGACTGGGAAGGTTTTCCACTGATCTTACTACCGCATAAGGACGGGATACCCTTAGATGAGTTTATCAGACAAGTGGAAATTGAAAAACCTGGGGAAGATGCAGAATCCATCACCGTCCCTACCAGCTTTTCCCTTGACCTCGTGCATTGGGAATGGAAGGTTACCCTACAGGAAGATCCTGCTAATCCCAGAGGAAGAGGTATTAATGTAACGGCAAAGGGGCTCAAAAAAATCAGCACTTACCAGACAGGAGGGTGCTGCAACGATGACGGTACCAGCACCACCGTGGCTAATGATCCTTATTGTTTCAGTAAATACTCGGATGGTACCCCTAATCTTGTTTGGAGAAGTATTGATGTGTCTCACTTTTTTATGTGGGCTTACGATATTTTATATCTCTACGATGATGGTACTTTCCGGCAGGCCAGTTTGAGCACCCAAACCAATTACCGCCCTTCGCTTTCCGATTTCTGCAACAACGATCCTACCTATGATTTTGATATTTCAAAATTTGTTAATACAGGTACCCATGATTTCACCCCTGGAGCTACTTCTATCAACTTTACCTACAATCCGACAGATCCACCTGTATATGGAAAAAATATTTATGGTGGAGAAATAATATACTCCTCCCATAACATGGCTATTAGTTTCGGTAGTGAAGGAGCAAAATGGTGGTTCTATTACAAAAGACCTTCCAACGGAGTACCTCTTAACACTCAATTGTCATTGGAAGGGTGGGATTAAACAGCCCTCAAATTTCTGATTATAAATATTCAAATTTTAAAAAATTACCATGAAAACTAGAAAAAGCAACCTTTTAAAGGCCCTTGCGCTATGTGCCGGAATGCTCATTCTTCCTGCCTGTGACAAAGATGATGATGAAGATGATATGAAGGATGATAATCCTTGTGAGCAGTTGGAATGTCAGAATGGTGGTACTGCCATCAGAGATGTGGAACTGGGTGGATGCCGATGTATCTGTCCGGCAGGCTATAGTGGAGAAAACTGTGAGACTCAGGCTCAGTAATGAGCCACCTCACACTCCGCCAGCCTTTTTTCTTATCCCTTAAGAAGCTGATGTTTTTATCAGTGCTATATATGTACAATCCTAAAATTTTACAACCATGAAAGCTAGTTGTCAAAGTCTCGTTTCACAATTTATCAACGTAATTGGTGGTTTTATTGATGACTACCAGGAACTCAGGAAAACTGCTGCCAAAATTTTTGTTGACACCATCATTCCCGGAAAACCCGGATCGGAGAAAGAACTGGACAAACTCATTGATCAGGCCATTGATCTGGAAACCAAGTTGTTGAAATCTTATGGCGTAGCCGTAGGGCAGGGTAAGGGTAAAATAGGTCCGAGATACCTCATTATCCCTACCAAAAAAGTAACGGGTGACCTGCTGACCGAAAGAACCTTTGCCGTAGCACCTTCTCTGTTTGATAAGGTAACAATTACCATTAAGAAAACCGGAGGAAAAGCTGGTGCTGACATTGCCGCCTGTGCCAAATATGCCAATGGTGCTCATTTCAATGAAAAGAGGAAGTCCATCGACAAGGGTAAAGATAGCCAGGGAGATTCCGTAAAGTTTGTCTTCACCGACATGGCAGAAAAAGCGCTTACCATTCACCTGGTGCAAACAGGTTTCCCCACAGATACCTGTGACTATTATCTGACGATGGAAGGGGAATTTGATCAGAAGGAAATGGAAAAGTTAGCGCCCAAGGGAGCTACTCATGGAGCCGTAAGAGCATCATAGTATCGGTTAATGGTTTCTTATCCTTTCCTAAACTTATTATAAAGGATGCTGAACGCAAACTATCAATCTATCAATTAGGCATTGACAGAATGGTCAGTACTCTTTGGTAGCAAGCATGAGGAGCATTTATTTCTAAAAAAAAGTAAGAGCATAAGCATAGCGTTTAGCATGCTTTGGGGATGTGAACTTTTAACAACTTAAAAAAAGGCAAGCTTTTTTGGGCTTGCCTTTCATTTTGCTGTAGGGGAAGGAGTCGAACCTCCACGGAGCGGTTAGCGCTTTATCAGCATTTGTACCGTTGTCTCCACCCCCGAGACGGGAGGGCATGTCTGCCAATTTCATCACCCTACATTATAAAATTGATAACGTATCATCAGTATCTTTACAACAAACGTAGTGATTAAGTTCATTTAATAAAAATTTTTTTACAAAAAAGTTAATTTGTTGTAATGGTTAATTATAAATGTCCTTTATTTTGGTTTAAACAGCTTTTATTAAAAATATAATCTTAAAATTTTTTTAGCTTAATGCTCTCTTAATTGACTTCAAAACAAAATTTTTCATTAGACTGTCAGAAGTTTTAATTCCAGTAAGCTTGCTGCTTCATAGGTAGCAAAGCATTTTAAGATATCAATTGAGTATGCGATTAGCATCCGAAAGGCTCATTTACAAAAAGTTTACCCACGCTGAGTTTCCTGCTTATGCAAGCTGGTATATGAATGAGGAGGTGATGAAATACATCACAGGTAGAGCATTGAAGCTTGAGGAGACTAAAGTAAGGTTTGCCAAAGCCATGGAAACCAATGAAAAATATCACGAAGTTGGTCTGTTTAGTGTAAAAAATAAAGATAACCTAACCTTCGTAGGTATCGCCAAACTGGTGTATATGGATGAGCTCAAGGCAGAGATAGGTTATGGCATGTTGCCCGAATTCTGGGGTAAGGGCTATGCTTCAGAAATATTGAGTACGCTGGTAGAGTATGCCAAAGTAGTACTACACTTGAGAGAATTAATTGCCGTCGTTGACCCTGATAATATAGCTTCTCAAAAGGTGCTGGCTAAACAAGCTTTTAGTTTTTTAGAGACTGGGACTGAAAATAATAATCCTGCCGAATATTATCATCTGCTACTGTCAGAGAAAAATCCTTCAAACAATCATGATTCTGCCTAAGTTTGCCTTCTATAGCTTTCTTTCATCAAGCTTTATTTAAACAGCACACGTAAGCACTATATTGAATATTCCGAACCACATTACAGCATCCGTTTCATGAACTATCAGGAGGTAGAAACTATTGCTGCTTTCAGGCAACTATTGCGCAAAACTTCAGTCCTCAAGCAGTTTGCATTTCAGAGTCTGGACTTTAGCGAAGTACAAGATTTGTTGCATCATGTTAATTTTGTCAACTGCATTTTTCTGGGCTGCCATATTCCAGAAGGTATACTCAAATATTTACCAGAAAGTAACCTCATATTCCCTCATCTGAATGTTCCCTATAATTCCTACATCAATAAGCTATATACCAGGGAAATGCTCTATGAAGGCTACGAACTCGGCAGGCCTGATTCTTATGAAGAAACATTTGATCACAGGGTATATACTCATTATATGTCTAAAGGTAAAGAAGCGCATGATATTGGAGAAACGCTGGCTCGCAGACTGCATGATCATTCCGTTACCGATGTCCTGAATGATTTTTTGAAAACGGTAGATGAGAAAAAAGTCATTGCGATCATGGGTGGACATGGATTGAGCAGAAACAGTGAAGATTACTTTGTAATTGCCAGACTTAGTAAACAACTTACAGAAATGGGGTACCTGATGTTGTCCGGAGGAGGGCCGGGTGCTATGGAAGCTACTCATTTGGGCGCCTGGCTGGCAGGTAGATCGTTAGGAACTATAGACGCCTCTATTAAGATCATGTCTAAGGCACCTTCTTATCAGGATAAGCTTTGGCTGGACACTGCCTTTGAAGTGCTACATACCTATCCACGTTCAAGGTACGAGAGTATTGGCATTCCTACCTGGCACTATGGCCATGAGCCTGCCACACCTTTTGCTAGCCGAATCGCTAAATATTTTGCCAATAGTGTACGGGAAGACGGCCTGCTTACCATTGCAAAGGGAGGGGTAATATTCGCACCTGGTAGTGCCGGCACGATTCAGGAGATATTTCAGGATGCTACCCAAAACCACTACCTCAGCTTTGGATATGCCAGCCCCATGATTTTCCTGAATCAGCAGTATTGGACAGAAGAACGTCCTATCTATCCTCTGCTCAAAAAGATGTCGGATGAGGGAAAATATCAGCATATGATACTCGCTATTTGTTCAGACCGAAAAGAAGTCATTAAAGTACTGAAGGAATTTAATACACGTTAAAGTGAATCTATACTCAAGAATGATCTGCAGGCTATTCTTAGTTTTTACCATTAATATCTCTATGAGAAATGCTTACATTGGAAAATAGTACACAAGCTACAATATGGTTTATTTTACCTAAGTGAAAAGCAATTGTTTTTATTAGGTATTATTCCTAAAGCTAATTGTCAAAAATATCTTTATGCCCTATCTTAATCGCAAATAATTTTATTCAAATCATTTTTTTTATCAATCAGCACAGCTCTTCCCCCATGAAAATTCCAAAACAACTTCAAAAAAAAGGTGAGCAATTGGCATCGCTAAAAGTACTTGAAGATGGGTTTACCGGATCGGAGCTCAACTCTTATTTGTTGCATCTGTTTCAGCAGAGGACTGCAAAAGTAAGCCCTGCTCACCTGCTCAGGCAATTTAAGAAAAATCGCTTTGTCAAGATTTCAGATGTCAATCCTCTGGCATACAAAAAATTAGAAATTGAATGGTTAAGCAATGCTGAACAACAAGGGTTTGTATTGCAGACCTTGTCTCCGCTTGCTCCTTTAGGAACTTGCTCAGTAATAGGAGAGGTAAATCAGAACAATGTGGTAAGTGCTTCTCGTGGCACAGAAGCGGTATCCGATGCAACCAATGTATTGGCCTTACAAGTTGCTAAGGAGCAGAAAAGTACTTCTGACAAAAGAGATGTTTTGAAATATGCTGTTACGCATCGGCAGGTAAGAGGTCAGTCTTTTAATAACCCTGCCTTTAGTGCGCATTTTGGGGTTTTCTGTATGGTAAGTGGAGGATACGATACAGGCAGCTTTAGCTTTGAGCTCAAGCAGTTGACTGATCATTTGAAGTTTCACTACACAAAGTTGGCAGAAAAGTTCGGGCAGGAGAGCTTACTTGTTAAGTTTTTTCTGAAAAATCAACAGCATCCCTTTCATGACTTTTTGAATGATCAGCTTCATTCTTTACCCTTCACTCCTCAGCTTATTTATGAAAAAGGAGGGGGTGACTATTATCAACTGATACAATTTAAAATTTATCTTAAGCAGCAAAAAATGGAAATTGACCTGGCCGATGGAGGCCTGGTAGACTGGACACAAAAGCTGCTTTCCAACAAAAAACATCGGCTCTTCATCAGTGGGTGCGGACTGGAACTGGTACACAAATTTTTGAACCATGAAATCTATTAAAAGGACCTTTCTAGTGGGACTTTCTGCTCATGAGGCTTTTCATAAATTCATAAAAGAGTTGGGAGAATGGTGGCCCCGGGAGTATAGCTGGTCACAGGATAAACTGGAGAGCATAAGCATTGAGGCTCGTAAAGACGGACTTTGTACCGAAATAGGTCCCCATGGTTTTCGTGCTGACTGGGGGAGAGTGATAGAAATTGATGTTCCTCAGCTTATCGTTTTCAAATGGCAGATCAGCCCTCAGCGCGTCCCCGAACCCGATCCTTCCAAATCCAGTGAAGTAAGCATTAAATTTGAAGAGGTGCAGTCCGATAGTACAAGGCTCCTCTTTGAACACCGGAATTTTGAAAAACACGGGGAAGATGCTGAGGAATACAGGCAGGCCATGGACTCTGAGAGAGGCTGGGATTATATCCTTGCTTTATTTTTGAAATATGCTGCACAGCATTGAAGTTATTTCTAGTTCACTATTTTTGGATGCACCAAAATTGGTCAGGCTATTCAAGCAAAGTGAGCATTATTTTATATATTATCACGTTGAGGAATGAGAAATATTGATAAGTAGAATTGCCTTATTTATCAAAGAACAACCTATACCATGCGCTTGATTAAGACTTATATTTTTCTTTCAATAGTATTGCTGGGTAGCACAGCTGTTTTTTCTTCCTTCTTTCTTCAGCAGGAGTCAAAACAGACAAGCCGGGAAATGATCATCAAAGCGATCTCAGGCTTACAATATGATACCGTTCGCTTCAAGATGTCTCCCGGTGAGACCATAAAAATTACGCTGATCAACACCGACGAAATGGCGCACAATATGGTCGTTACTGAGCCGGGCAGGAGAGAGGAAATTGTGGATATGGCCCTTAAGTTGGTAAGTGAGGCACAAAGCAAAAATTTCATTCCTGATTCAGAATGGATACTGGCTTCTGCCCCTGTCCTTAATCCAGAGGAGCGGTACAGCTTTACTTTTACAGCACCTGATCAGGAAGGCGTTTACCCTTACGTCTGTACCTATCCGGGACACGGAGCAGTGATGTACGGAGCGATTTACGTAACCAATAATATGATGCCCCCTCTGGCTAATGACGAAAACATTCCTCCCCAGAGAAGAGGGCAGAATGCAGGTAAAGCAATTAGTGAAGCCATACATCCTTATCCCCGTAGTTTTCCTACTATGTACCGAGCCTTTCTGCCCGATACCGGACCGGCCAGCATAGCGGTGGGCATGACCAATCAGTTGAGCTACTGCTGGGATGCCGGAACCTGCCGCTTCCGCTACCTATGGAAAGGTGGCTTTGTGGATATGACCAGAGCCTGGAGTGGCAAGGGAAAAGAACGGGCTGATATTGTGGGTACAGTTTTTTACCGGGAAGAAAATAAGGCGCCTTTTCGGCTAGGAAGCAAAGATCATATTCCTACGCATAAATTTCTGGGCTACCGCATGGACAATAAGTATCCTACCTTTAACTATATGCTGGATGATGTAGAGGTGAGTGAGAGAATTACACCTACCCTGGAGAAGCCAGGTATGAAGCGAGAGATGCAATTCAAAAACCTGAAAGAACCTGTATGGTTTGCCAGGCCTACTCAGCAGGGTGTTGAGATTTATGTTAACAAAGGGAAGTGGGAGGGAAATTTCCTTAAGCTGAGCCCGGAAGAAGCGAGTGAGTTTACCATTACGATCACCGAAAAGAAACCTGAGATCTGATCTATGTACGCGAGATTTTATTTATTCATTGTGGTATTTGGCATCCTGTCTTTCTCCTGTGAAAATGAAGAAGAAGAAGAACGGCTGAGTGATTTTTATACGATTGAAGATATTCCGCTACCCAAAGGGCTGATGCCCGAGGTAGGTGGTATGGATTTTCTGCCCGACGGACGACTGGCAGTAGCTTTCCATAGGGGAGAAGTGATGCTCTATGATCCAGATTCAGCCAGCTGGAAGCTGTTTGCCTACGGCTTACACGATCCTTTGGGTTTGCATGCTCTAAACAATCACGAAATGCTGGTGATGCAGCGGCCAGAACTCACCCGCCTGAGAGATACTAATGGTGATGGAGAGGCAGAGGAATATCTTACTGAAACAGATGATTTCGGTATCTCTGGCAACTACCATGAATTTGCTTACGGACCTATACCCGACGGAAAAGGAAACTACATCATTGGTTTGAATACTGCCTCTAATAATGCGGGAGTGTGGGATGAGACTAGGGGGGCTTACAATCCATTGGGACATACCGAGAAAGGGATGTATTCACCAGTACCTTACCGTGGCTGGCTGATGAAGCTCACGAAAGAAGGAAAGCTTGAACCCCTGGCCTCCGGTCTCCGCTCGCCTGATGGTATCGGCTTTGACCAGGAAGGGAACCTCTTTGTCACAGATAATCAGGGGGACTGGCTGGGTACCAGTAAACTCTATCATGTGGAGCAGGATAAGTATTACGGCCATATTGCCAGCCTGGTATGGAAAGAAGGCTGGGAAAAAGATTTGAGTACTATTTCTGTAAGTACATTTGACAGCATGCGTACCAAAGCGGCCGTACTCTTTCCTCACAATATCATGGCGGACTCTCCCACACAGCCTTTGGTGATTCCTGATAGTATAGACTTTGGTCCCTTCGGTGGACAGCTACTGGTGAGTGAAATGGATTATCCCCGTATCATGCGGGTGATGCTGGAAGAAGTACAGGGAGAATTACAGGGAGCATGTATAAGTTTTATGGATTCCAGCGGACTCACTCTGGGTAACCATCGTATGGAGTTTGGTCCTGACGGAAGCTTATGGGTTGGTAAGACTGCCTATGCCTGGGTAGGAGATAAGGGTATTCAACGTATACGCTACAATGGGGGTACGCCTATGGATGTGCTACGTATGAATGTAACGTCCAATGGGTTTGACCTTACTTTTACACGTCCGGTAAATCTTAAGCTGGCTTCTGATCGCAATAATTATCGCATCAATCGCTACTACTATCAATATCATGCGGACTATGGCTCACCTCGGACCGATGAACAGGCAGTCAAGGTAGATCATGTGATGATTTCAGAAGACAATAAGAAAGTATCTCTGGTACTGGAGGAAATGGTGGCCGGCTATGTGTATGACCTTGAGATTAATAGCCTCGCCTGTGACCAGGGCGTTCCCTTAATCAATAAACGTATGTTTTATACGCTCAACAATCTGCCTGACTGATAGTGCAGGAAAAGTAGCTGCGGTTTTTTTTAAAGATTACCTTCTGGCAAGAGCTACGATATCCCGCACTTCCAGAATGTGTTTTTCGTAGCCCTTTTGGGTAGCATGAATCATGGCTTGGCCAAGCTCCTTGAGTGAGCAAATGTATTTGGGAGCGATTTTTCTTAAGATAGGCGTGAGCCAGTTGATGTACTTATAGTATTTGATATTTTTCATACCCTTAGTAGGTTCCAGAAATCCCGGGCGAAAGTTATATACTGCTTTGAAAGGCAGTTTCATCAGGTCGTTTTCTGTTTTCCCTTTTACCCTGGCCCACATAATCTTTCCCTGCTCTGTACTGTCAGTACCCGCCCCTGATATATAGCAGAATGTCATCTCTGGATTATGCTTTGAAAGTATCTTTGCAGCATGCATAGTAAGCTCGTAGGTGAGATGATAATAATCAGCTTCTTTTTTGCCAACTGAGGAAACGCCCAGACAAAAAAAGCAGGCATGGTAGCCAGTAAGCTGATCTTTAATAGGAGAAAGGTCAAAAAAGTCAGTATGAATAATTTCTTTGAGTTTGGAATGACTTACTCCACAGCTTTTTCTGTTGATCACCAATACTTCTTCTACAGCTTCATGCTGTAAACATTCAATCAGCACACCTTCGCCAACCATGCCGGTAGCGCCAGTGATGATAACTTTTAGATGATGCTGATCAGGGTAATCCATAAAACCAGTGATTAGAGAGAGGGATTATGCATGCTTCCTCCTGCCTAAGATACGCTTTTTTTGCTTTATCATTTTTTTCAACTTTCTCTTCTTGAACTTACCAAGAAGAATGATCACAAGGATGATCATAAAAAAAATTAACCATCCGATGATTATGATATTAGAGAGACTCATGTGACTTATTAATGCACTTGCTCTCCATTTTACGTAAGAATACACTCACAAGACAGTAAATGTAATGTAGTTTAGTAAATTAAACTATTGCAATATTTTTTAGGCTATTAAGGAGTTAATCGTTTTTGTATAGTAATAATTTGTCTCTCTTAAATTGCATCTAAATCCATTTCATGAGAGTGAATTGAATGAAATAAATTCATGATCATCCTTTTGAGTCTTTCAAGGTTAAATGATGATTTTACTGCCTTTCAATTGATATTAATCAAAGTATAAACACTTATTTATTTTTAGGTTTTGACAGTGTTCAACTTAAAAACCTATACCTTACAAAATAATACTAAGGTTTTACACGTAGTTCTCTTATCCATTACAACTTAACAGAACTTCAGGTATGATACGCTCAATCTTTCCAATAGCTGCTTTTTTACTTTTATGGATACCCAGTTCAATCCTCTATGCCCAGGAGAGTAAGCTTAATTCCTTTGCAATAGAAGGTAGTATTAATGCTGATACGGGTACGCTAGTATTAATGCCTTTATATGATACAGACTTCTACCCTGAGGATGTTGAAAAGGTTCAGGCCAGAGTCGAAAATAATAAGGTTCACTTCAGTGGAAGTATGCCTTATCCCATGGGCTTTACCCTGCAATATGAAAATAGCTATGCTTCCCGGCTCTTTGTCGTAGAACCCGGACAACAATCCATTACTATCAATCTTGAGGCGAATAGAGAAGTGCCAGAAGTAACTAACCAGGCAATGCGAGAATATCAAAATGATTATTTGAAAGCCTTTGAAACGATAACCCAAAGAAGAAACCGATATGACGAAAGGCGGGCCAGCCTGCGGCAAAAATATCAGGATGATATACCTGATGAGGTTGCGCTTGAACTTGAAAAGGAATACAAAAGTATATATGCCCAAAGTGACAGCCTGCTGATGCAATATGTAGCTGATCATCCTGATTCCTATCTGGCACTGTGGAAACTGGTGGAGCTTTTCGGTTTTGTAGGATATGAAGATATTTATGTCTCAGCTTATGCGCACTTTTCGGATGCGCTAAAAAATACCTATACGGGAAAAGTGCTGGGCGAGAAGCTACAGGTAGCAGCCAAGCTTGCGCAGGGAAAACCCTTCCCCACTATGGAGACAGTGGATACCGACTTGCAGGAGTACCTCATCAGCTATACAGATTTCACCAAAAATCAGTACACTTTTGTAGACTTCTGGTATAGCAACTGCAGCCCCTGTATTGCACAGTTTCCACACCTGCGGGAAACCTATGAGAAGTATCGCGAGCAGGGTTTTGAAATCGTAGGCATCTCTACCGACCGCATCAGGTACCAGGACATGTGGATGAAAGCCATTGAAAGATTTGAATTGGTATGGCCGCAGTACTGGGACAAAGATGGCAAAGAGTCCGCGGCTTTAGCCATCAATAGGTTTCCCACAAACTATCTGCTGGACAGTGAAGGAAAAATCATTGCCAAAGACCTGCGGCCTGTAGAACTGGAGCAATTTCTGGCAGAGAATATCAGATAATGGCGCTCTGCCGAAGACGCTAAAGGGTTTCGCAGAGTATCTACTTACCGCTTTGCTTTTGATATGCCTCTACCTTTCGGAACATATCCCCAAAGATGGGGTCACGATGTAAGTAGGTTGCTACTCTATACAAAGGTCGCGTATTGTCAAAGCTGTAGGTCTGCTGATCGGTGAGTATGGGGGTATGCAGGAGTTCAGTTTCAAACCAGTTGGAATTGATCACATAAGCGACTGCCGAAATATCCCAGATCACCTTTGACCAGGCATAATGCTCTTCATGATAGTCCTTAAATATCTCTACCAGATAATCACCGATGGCTCCCTGCCCCAGCAGATGCTTTTCAATCTCCGGTACAGTAGTGAGCAGGTGTGAAGTAACCGGCTGCGTAGGTAACTGTATCAGCGGAACACCGGAATCAAAAATTACCTGCGAAGAAATCATATCCTGTTGCAGATTAAACTCGCTGGCCCTGCGCCACTGCAATCCTTTGCCTCCCAGCCAGACCACTACAATCTTGTTAATGATCTCCGGTTCCATCAGAATGGCTGAGGCTACATTGGTAGGCGCACCTACTGCCAGCACGTATAGCGGTTCGCTGGAAGCCATCGCTCTTTCTACCAGATCTTTGGCGGCATCACTTTGGATAGGTTGGTCTACGCTTTGTAGAAAAGCATCGGAGCCTTTGTACACAAAATTATCGGGAGACTTACCCAGTTTATCCAGCAGGCGCAGTATCTCCTCATAACTTTTCTCCATACCATCGGCCGGACTGGTGGAACGATTGTTGAGATAGGGCGCGGCATAAATCGCTTCTACATCAAGCTTGTCGGGTGAGAGTAAAGCATAGACGACCGCAAACTGATCATCAATCTCATTATAGGTATCAGTATCCAGCACCATCCGGATCTTTCCCTCCGGTGCCTGCAGGCGTTCCAGACGGATCTGATCAGAGAGTTGGGGATACGATTGTGCTGAGGAAAATGAATAATGAAACAGTAAAGCAATGGAAATCAGTACAGTAGTGAATTGTGCCTTCATAAGTATAGTATAGGTTGTGTAGTATGGTAGAATTATTAATGCGTATTCAAAATAAAGAAATTATCCGCTAATCCTATGGCATCCTGTATAGCTTTTTTTGCCTTAAATTCGCCCTTCATGAAATACATAACATTGCGCATTGCTGCCTTGACTATCTTACATTAAAGGCAAAAGCGATTAAAACACGCTTCATCGCATTGGCCCATTGACAGATCAACAGTGATATATTACATGAGCGAGCAGAAAAATGACAGATGAATGGTGATCTATTACATGTGCGCGGGGAAAACATACAGATGAACGTTTATCTATTACATGAAGCATGAAATAAATAGCATATCACCGTTTATCTATGAGTTGTCAGATGAAATAAAGTATAGATAACCGTTGATATATAAGTTGAACGGTCAAATAAACTATAGATAAGCCATTATCTATGAGTTGAACTGCCAAACAAACAATGGATAAGCTCTTATCTATGTTCTGTACGACGAAACGAACCACAAATCAGCGCTTATCTGTGAGTTGGCACAGCAAAAAAGCTACAGCAAAGCCCTTTTCTATGGGTTGAAGTCTAGGAAAAGAGATAGCGTGACTATATATGTAATCAATGGGAGCCTCTTGAGCTACCATGTAGCGCCTCCCTCATTACCCAGTAGGCTCACATGTGTTGAAATCAACTTGCCGCATGGCTTATGCTATTTATAGCTTAACCATCAAGCTGAAAGCTTGATGCGTATATATCATCCACAAGTTATGCTTCGCTAAACTTGCGGGAGGGAGGCTATACAGTTTAAAAAAGATCTAAAATCTATTAGATTGGTACTAAAGATGCAATGTAGATAAAGTGCATTGTGCACATTATACAGATGTTCTCAGCAATCAAAAAAACAAGCAAAACGCAACCTGAATGAAAAAATCACTTCCAATTTTAATCTCTATTCTAATATTAAGTTGTCAGAATGAACCAAAGGTTAATATTCAAAAAATAAAGTTTGAATTAGATAGTATAATGGTATTAGACCAAAAACATAGGAATGAATTAAATTCTTTATATTTAGAGTTTGGCCTCGAATCAAGTGAGTTTCAAGAAGTATTTGTAAAACAACATTTGATTGATTCAATGAATGTAATTTATGTGGAAAGCCTAATTAAAAAATTAGGTAAATATCCAGGTAATTCATTGTTAGGACATTCTACTGGCAAGGTAGCATTCTTTGTTTTGCAGCACTCATCCGAAGAAATTCAGCTAAAATATCTTGACCTAATATTAGAAGCAGCAGAAAGTAATGAACTCGATAAAGGTTCTGCTGCTATGTATCATGATAGGTGTTTAATGTATAAGGGAGAACCTCAAATTTATGGTACGCAAATACGTAGTAGAGAATTTCTTGATAGTTTAATTGGTGAGAACAAACGAGAATTTTATTTGCACCCAATTAAAGATACCGTAAAAATAGATTCGGTTAGAATGTGGAATGGTTTAATACCACTTGAAGAATATTTAATTTCATTTGGCTTAAGTAGATGGAATTGAAAAGCCGGCTGAGAACATCAGCTATCCACAACCGGTCCGAAAATAGAGCGTAATCGTTCATCGCTCCAACGACAGAAAATTACAATTTAAATGAAAAGCGCAAACAAGGCCCGGTAAGATGGCTAGCCTTGGCGTTAGCCACGAGCGGAATTGAATTGAAATGATTATCTTAGCTTTATGACTGACATAGATATATACATCAAACTGGCAAGCCTACCCGATGACCAGAAAAAAGAGGTTGGTGATTTCGTTGAATTCTTAAGATCAAAAACAATTGCTGTTGAGAAGTCAAAAACTCAAAGAAAAGCAGGATTAGCGAAAGGACTTATCCAAATGAAGGAAGGGTTTGATGATCCTTTGGAAGATTTTAAAGAATATATGTAATGAATCTATTAGTGGATACCCACGCAGTCATCTGGTTTATCACAGAAGATGATCAGTTGCCCATAAATGTAAAAAAACTAATTGAAGATGCTACAAACACTTGTTTTGTGAGCATCGCATCGCTTTGGGAGATGGGAATCAAATACTCACTAGGCAAATTAGACTTAAAAGCTGACTTAAAAAGAATATTTGAGCTGATTGATCAAAGTGGATTGACCATATTGCCCATTACACCTACACATATCCTGACGAACTCATCCTTAAATTTTCATCATCGTGATCCATTTGATAGATTAATCATAGCTCAGGCTAAAAGCGAAGGATTAACATTGATTTCAAAGGATGATGAGTTCAAAGATTATAACATTAATCTGATTTGGAAGTGATGAAAGCTAGCGCTGAACAAAACACATCCGGAATCCTAGCAAAATGAACTGGTATAATTGTTGCACTAAGTAGTGATATTGAAACTCAATACTAATTAGGCAAACAATCCCGGCCTGAGATTGGCATTGGCCTTCAGCGAAGCATAAATCTTGCCCCCCTCCCGCAAGTTTAGCGGAGCATAAATGTGGTAAACATGCCGTAAGTTTGATAACTTACACATCTTCTACAAACTGCATTTACAAAATCAGAGATCAGACTAAAATATATTGTTCCCGTCAGCCACACGATTAAGTGAAGCAATAGATTTGGTTAAAGAAAATGATATGAGATTCATTATACCAACATTTTTACTCCTACAGGTTTTCACTGCCTTCAATGTATCTGCTGTTCCATCTGATTCTACAGCCATCATTGCCGAATGGTGTAGGCAACAACGTATTTTTTTTGAACAGGCTAACTACCGTAAAGCTGCACTATACTATGATTCTCTGGATAATGTATTTCCCGATACAGTGGCTAACGAAATACCTGACTTTGAATTTGGTATCAGCGAGCCTATTGCACCCTTCGGCTTAGTAACACCTGAGCCAATTGATTATAAAGTTTGCTACATGGGGAACATTAGTTATCAGAAACTAGCGGAACAGGCTGACTCAAAAGAGCAACAGAAATTTAATCAACGGGCTGAACAAATATATGATAAGGGCGTGAGGCTGTATGGTGCATTACAAATGATGCAGGAACTACATAATGATAAATTGTATGAGTCATACGAGAAGCAACCGCACCCAATCCCTGATTATGCTACATTTTATGCATCTATTGAAAACAGTATAAAGTATCAGGCAAGTTTAGTTGAAGGCAAAGTATTTATTCAATTTATCGTTGAGAAGGATAGTAGTATAAGATATACTCATATAGTCAAAGGAGTTCATGAATATTATAATGAGCAGGTAAGCAAATTCATGAAATCTAGCCAATGGGTGCCTGCTCAACTAAAAGGAAAACCCGTAAGGTCAATCTTGACGATTCCTATTCCAATTAAGAATGACCGTTGACCATTACCCTTTTCTTAAAATATTCATTCAGGTAGGTGTTTAGCGAAGCGCCACACATATTCCGAATGTACTTTCTTGCCTATCCTCCTCCCGCAAGTTTAGCGAAGCATAACTTGTTCTAAATATGCAATACGCTATAACCCAATCTAACCATAACACTATAACACCCTAACACCAGAAGCCGACTCAAGTATTTTGCTCCCTCCACCTCACACAAGATTAAGCGAAGCAGATCCTCTAGTTACAAGACTTAATTTATCCCTCAAGCGACCAAACATTTCTATGCAACAAAGCCTTACCTCTCTATTTACATATAAAATAAGAGATGTTTGATCATAAAAGCGGAGCTTACCTACTGACTGATGATGTCAAATTATATTATGAAACGCAGGGCAATTCCGATAACCTACCCTTACTCTTTCTGCATGGCGGGCTGAGGCATATGGCAACGCTGAACCCTCTGGCTCAAAGTCTGGCCGAAAATTATTACCTGATTGGCCTGGACAGCCGGGGACAGGGTAAGTCCGAACTGGGTACACGTCCTCTTACCTACCAAATGATGGAGGAAGATGCGCTGAAGCTTCTCAATCATCTGAACCTCAACAAAGTATCTATCCTGGGGCATAGCGATGGAGGCATCATTGCCTACCGCATAGCTGCCCGCCATCCTGAACAGGTAGTTCGACTGATCACCATCGGCTCCAGAGCAAAAGTGGAGCAGGGCAGGCCCAACTGGCAGGAGTTTATGCAACTGGAACCTAAGCAGATGGAAAAGAATATGCCTGAGCTGGTAAAAGATTATCAAAGGCTGAGTCCGAATCCCCGCCTTGATCAATTGTGTGTGATGTTTCGCAGTTTATGGATGGATGGCTCGGATAGCGGTCATCCGGGAGAAAGAGTGCAGTCTATCCTGGCACCCAGCCTGCTGCTTCGGGGCAGCGAGGATGATTTTCTATCTTCCGAAGCGCTGCGCGATAACCAGACCATGATACCCAATAGTGAAATGGCCGAAATTCCCAATGCAAAACATGATGTAGCATTGGAGAACCCTGACGTTGCGAACGCAGTCATTCGGAAATTCCTGAAAGCTTAATGGAATAAGTCTGGTGGTTCTTAGGGCACAAGCGAGACGCTTGCGCTGGTTTAGGTGTAATATATTTCTGCGGTCAAATTCTGGAGTGCTTTTAGTGAAGTGCAATGCGTTCCTCCTCATCCTTGATAATGCATAATGTAGTAAGTCAGGTAATTCTTAGGCCACAAGCGTGATCACCCAATCCAACCCTAACACTATAACACCCTAACACTATAACACCCTAACACTATAACACCCTAACACTATAACACCCTAACACCCTAACACTATAACACCCTAACACTATTGCACCCCACTTTTATGACTTAACTGATGGAAAAACGGCTTGCTATGCCTATTTTTAGGAATTCACCTAACCTAACATAGCATGAAAGTATTCTGGATAAGCCTATCCCTGATATTATATTCTGTCTCCGCACTATTTGCACAGGACCTGAAGCTCGTAGCCGAACCTGCTGAGCTGACACTGGACGTAGAGAATACTGCGCAGATCAATGCCAAAGTGGTAGATGCCAATGGCAACGAAGTGCCGGGTCAGGAAATCTTTTTCTACTCCCGCAAAGGCAAAGCAGTAGAGGTTGATACCACCGGAAAGGTGATCGCTCACCAGCCGGGAGAGCATCAGCTGATCATCATCACCCCCCGCACTGCCGACGGAGAGCGCCTGCGTTTGGACTATCCGGTGAAAGTCAATTATCCGCCTATCAGTGAGATCAACATAGAAGAAGTGCCTTCCGAAATCTATGCCGGAACTATCCTTCCCCTCCAAGTAACTGTGATGGATGAAATGGATATGGTGAGAGAAGAAGTTCAGCTAAGCAGCAGTAGCAGCGATCCTGCCGTAGCTTCTGCTGATCCCTACCTCAACCTCAAAGCGCATAAGCCCGGCAAGACTACAGTAACTGTGACTACCGGAGGAATTGAAAGCAAAATCAATGTAAATGTGGTGCCTTTTCCTGCCAGCGAAGTTAAGCTGGAAAGTGATATGCAGGAAGCCCGTACCGGTGATGTATTTCACTTCAGCGCCAAAGTAGTGGATGCGAAAGGCAATGAGATTAGCGACGCACCCATTACCTACTCTTTTGAGGGCAAAGCGGATGATGTATCCAGCAGTGCCTCCGGCCTGATCAAGCAGGATGGGCGTTTTGTAGCCGATGAGGCAGGTATGTACACCATCATGGCTGCTTCCGGCCCATACGTAGCCCGCCAGACCGTCAAGATCGTGCCCCGTGATGTAGACCGCAAGATAGAGATGGTAGGGCAGGGCTCAGTAGACGATAAGCATACTTCCGACTTCTGGGTATGGGAAGGCGTAGATGGCCGTGACTATGCGGTGACCGGAACCTGGGGTGCCGATGGCAAAGCTTACTTCTGGGATGTGACCAACCCTGCTGCCATTGAGCGCATTGACAGCATACAGGTAGATGCCCGTACTGTTAACGATGTGAAAGTGTCAGAAGATGGTACGCTCTGTGTCATTAGCCGTGAAGGTGCTTCTAACCGTAAGAATGGTATCGTCATCATTGATGTAACCAATCCCCGCGAAGTGGAAGTGATCTCTACCTTCACCGAGAACCTTACCGGTGGGGTACACAATCTTTTCATCTCCGAAGATCATGTGTATGCGCTGAGTGCTGGTCAGAAATACTATGTCATCAATATCCAAGACCCTAAGAAACCTAAGATTGTCAGCAAGTTTGAACTGGAAACCCCCGCACACTCCATCCACGATGTATGGGTGCAGGATGGTATCGCGTATTCTTCCAACTGGTCGGATGGGATTCAACTGGTAGATGTTGGGAATGGCATTGCTGGAGGTTCACCGGAGAATCCTCAGCAGTTTGCAAGCTATGCCTATCCCAGCGGAGCCAATCATGCGGCATTCCCATTCAAAAGTAAATCTACCGGCAAGTTTTATGTGATCGGAGGAGATGAAATTTTCCCTTACGGTTTGGATGTGAACAAGGAGAATATGGCGGCTGGATTCCTGCACTTCATTGACTTTAGTGATATGGACAATCCTGATGAAATTGCCCGTTTTGAGGTGCCCAATGCCGGTTCGCACAACTACTGGGTGGATGAAGAGAATGAGCTGCTCTATGCAGCTTTTTATAATGGTGGCGTAAGGGTAGTTGACATCAGCGGAGAGCTGATGGGCGATCTTTACAAGCAGGGCAGAGAGATTGCCTGGATTATTCCCGGCGATCCCGATGGCTATATTCCCAACGCACCCTTTACCTGGGGAGCGCAGCCTTACAAAGGCCATATTTTCTACTCCGACTGGAATAGCGGACTTTGGGCGGCCAAGCTGGAGCCTGAAAAGCCTGAAGAAACCAAACTGGAAAGCCGATAGATAAGAAACTTCCTCTTCAGTGTCCCACACAATGGAATTGTCGTAGAGGACACTGAAGCTTGGGAAAGCCAAATATTAAATAGTGAAGAAGTATGAAAAAGTTATTCATAAGTGCAGCCATAATCCTGATGAGCATTCATGTTGTGCAGGCACAGGATTATTATGTATATGTTGCAGCCGAGTCGGAAGATGAGGTGGCGCTGATCAAATTTGATGGAGAGAAGGCGGAAACCATCAAGCGCATTCCGGTTGGGGTGTGGCCGGCAGAGATAGAAGGCCCGCACGGGATGACTGTTGCGCCAGATGGCAAGCATTGGTATCTGTCTATGGCGCATGGCAATCCTTATGGTTATCTCTATAAGTTTGAAACCGGCAGTGATGAGAAAGTAGGAGAAACCACTTTGGGATTATTCCCTGCTTCTATGCAAATCTCTCCGGCCAATGGTTTACTCTTTGTCGTGAATTTTAATCTGCACGGTGATATGGTGCCTTCTACCATTTCGGTAGTAGACCCCGAAACGATGAGCGAACTCAAGCAGGTGACAGTGGGTACCATGCCGCACGGCTCCCGCATCACGCCCGATGGGATGCACCAATACTCAGTAGGGATGATGTCAGGAGAACTCTTTGAGATCAACACCATGACACTGGAAGTATCTCGTATTCTCAACCTGGATACCAATGAGGCCATTGATCCGAAGATGGAAGATGCTCATGCTATGCACGAAGGTCATGACATGGGAGGTAATAACAAGATGGCTTCCATGAGTGATATGGCAGCGATGGATCATCATCATTCACCTACCAAACCTACCTGGGTGATGCCTCATCCCACCAAGCCGCTCGCCTACGTAGCCGGTAATGGCTCGGATGAAATCCTGGAGATTGATCTGGATGCATGGAAAATCGTTGACCGATTTAAAGGAGGTAAAGGGCCATATAATCTGGACATCACTCCTGACGGCAATAAGCTTGTCGTAAGCTATAAGAGTGATGGTAGTACCGGTGTATGGGACCTGAAGAAGAAAAAAGAAATCGCCCGCATAGAGAATATGCGCAAGGTGACGCATGGGGTAGCTATGTCGCCCGACAGCCGCTATGCTTTTGTTTCCGTAGAAGGCATAGGAGGGGAGCCGGGTACTTTGGAAGTCATTGACCTGAAGAAAGGAAAGCGTGTCGCTTTCGCAGAATTAGGTAAGCAGGCCGGTGGTATCGCCTTCTGGAAGATGGAGAAGTAAAAAGTTTACCCTGAATTTATTTCAGGGTCTAAGTTGAAGATTAAATTCCGATAAAATGGATTTACATCAATATGTACTCAGAGGTAAAGTCATTCATCAGATGAGTGATGATGAGTTCTTTCAGTTTTGTGTAGATAATCCTGAACTCAGAATAGAGCGCAATGAACAACAGGAAATTATTATTATGTCACCAACAGGAACTATTTCGGGCTTCAATAGCAGTGAATGCTTTGGCCAGCTCTATCTTTGGAATAAGCAAAGCAAATTAGGAAAGACTTTTGATTCATCTACAGGTTTCCTGCTGCCCGATGGTTCGGTACGTTCTCCTGATGCCGCCTGGGTCTCCAATCAGCAGTGGAGTCAGCTTACTGCCGAACAAAAGAAGAAGTTTGCTCCTCTCTGCCCTGAGTTTGTCATTGAAGTAAAATCAGATTCTGATAATCTAGGTGATTTGCAGAAAAAGATGCAGATGTGGATCAGTAATGGCTGTCAGCTGGCTTTCCTAATTGACCCAGAAGTGAAGCAGTCATTTGTATACGATAAAGATGGCACAGTACAACAGTTAAAAGGTTTTGATAAACAATTATCCGGTAATGCCGTACTCCCCGATTTTCTTCTTGAGCTTACTGAGTTGGAGGATGTATAAAGCTGGAAGATAGGAGACGGAAGTTGGAAGAAGTTTTTCCCAACACTCCACTCCCGACTTCTGACTTCCCACTTCCAGCTTCTTACTCTTCATCCAAATCAACACTTAATGCACAAAATATCTACCATACGCAATTTCCTTGCTCTATCATCCTGCCTCTTTGTCCTCTTCTTATCCTGCTGCCAGACTCCGGAGACCAGCGCTTCTGCTTCTGTATTAGATGGGAAAATAATCTGCATTGATGCCGGTCATGGAGGTACTGCTGAGATAGATTCCTATAGAGTCGGAATAGGAGGAGAGCGGGAAGAGTGGATTAATCTCAGGGTAGCCAAATACCTTAAAGAATTACTGGAACAGGAAGGGGCCAGGGTGGTGATGACGCGCAATGAAGATGTGCAGGTGGGCTTACAGGAACGGGCACAAATGGCTATAGATCAGAAGGCTGATGTTTTTCTTTCCATTCATCATAATGCTACTGCCGATACTTCAGTTAACTTTCCTATCATTTACTATCATGCCAATGCTTCGGAGAATAAGGCCAGTGTACAACTGGCTCGTAATGTGGGCAAGCAAATACAAGTTGCGCTGTTTCCACAAGACAGCCTTATCAGCATCACATCCGATCACACTATCTTTCCCAGGGCAGGTACAGGTGTTCTGCGGCATAGTTATGGGATTCCGGGCATCATAGGTGAGGCCTCCTTCTTTACCAATCCTTCGGAAGAGCAGCGCTTAACGCAGGAAGCTTATAACCAGAGAGAAGCCGAGGCCTATCTCCAGGCTTTGATTGATTTCTTTGATGAAGAGATTCCTCCGATTGAAGAGAAGTACAGTCACATCAAAATCCCACCTTTTAGGGTCCTTCAGGAAGCCGAACGTATGAACCCTACCGCTCGCCTCTGGTTGCAGGACTATCAGCAGGGCAGAGCTTTGTATTCGGTAGGTAAATTGGATTCAGCATATCAGCTTTTGACACGTTCTGTCCGTAGTTTTCCCGATTCTTATGTAGCGGGTGATGTGCATCGTTTAAGGGCAGAAATACTATTGAAGCAAGGCAAAACTGAAGAGGCAGATACCACTTTCCAGAGGGCGAAGGAATATTATGTTGATTAATAAAAAAGAAGAAGCAAGTTTCCCTGCTTCCTCAATTAATCTATGTTGAATGTTTAAAAAAGCGTTTTATTGTTTATAAAGGTATACTGCTGAAGCACCTTCATAATCAAGATCAGCTTTTGGAGGCACGTTGCAATACTCTCCAGGGTAATTGAAAATCAATAAGCGTCCTCCTCCATTGGCACGCTCAGCAACATAAAGCATTTTATCGCTGCCTATAGAAACATCAACCGGATTACCCAGCATAGTTTTGTCTCCTTCCAGGTGTAGCTGATGATCCATGGAGATGGTATCCTTATCAGCGGTTTCCATGATGATCTGGCTAAAATCAGGAATTACATGTACGCCTCCATCAATGTCGCTGGCGGCATCACCTACGTCAGTGAGCACCATAATGTCCTGCATCACGTCATAGTCTATTCCGTGGGTTCTTACAATACCATCAATTACCACCGACTTACTTGGCAAAATCCATCCTTCAGGCTGACTCAGGAAGTCCTCAAAGATCGCCAGCATATCGGTATTGTCTTTTATGGCATAAAGCGTACCTTCTTTGAGTTGAATTCCCCATAGGTTAAATTCTACTTCATAAACCCGGTCCAGGGTGATGGAATTCTCTCCGATTGTATACACAAAGAGCTTGTTCATATCATCTACATCTTCGGCTACAACAAGCTTGTCTCCGCTTACGGTAATTTCGCGTCCGTTGGTAAAATCAGATGTACTGCTGAAGGCTGGAGTAACATCTTCCTCTCCCATAAGCTCAGAAGCATTGGTGTATGCATTTACCTGACTTTGCGTACGCGAGAGTTGGTATACAATATCTTTTTCAGCGTCATAATAGATACCATCCGCATCCATATTTCCAGTGCTGGCAGTGGTAATATTAATGTCTGATAGGTCCTCCACCTCAAAAATGCTGAAGTTTCCTCCGGTATTTGTGGAGGCAAAAAGCCACTTGCCGTCCATAGGCATCTTATCTTCCTCATCTTCTTCTTTATCCTTAATATCATCTACAATGTTATCAAGAATGTCCTGTCCTTCTTTACAGCCGGTAAAGCTGATGGCAGATAAGATGAAGAAAAAAATGGCAATGAAACGAAAAGGGGATAATTTTGATGTACGTGTTTTCATAGTTCGTTGTGGTTTAGAAAAGAAAAAAAATGAATTTCTATACCTACGAACTCAAAACCTTAAGTGGATTGCCTGGTCTCAAATAAATTGATGAAAAAGTAAAGAAGTGCTTTTTAATTACCGGTATGAAATGATCAGATGATGGGTATAATCCTATCTGATCACCACTTGCCAGCATAATCAAGAGTGTTTTGACTATTATTCTGCAAGTATTGATAATTAGTTCTGACAATCTGGCGAATGTGCAGATAATCATGGGCCAGCCAGTTGACCAGAAAGTGTCTGGCGGTTCTTTCTCCAATTTCAGGGAGCTGATAAGCATTATCCCATGCTGGATTTTCTAATGACTTTAGCCACTGTAGAGAAGCTGCTCTTTCTTTTAGAAAAGACTGGAGCTTTTCCTCATAATTTTGTTCCATATACTTTCGTTCCGTGACCCAAACCTTTGGGTCAAAGGGCGGTGGAAGGGTATTAGGGTGGTCAAAGAGATGTTGAATTCTACTTCTGAAGTCTTCTTGTTCTTCATCCAGCAGATGGCAGATGATTTCCAGCAGGCACCATTTGTAGACAGTAGGTTTCCATCGGTATGCTTTTTCAGATTTGTGACTTAGCAATTGAGCGAAGACCTCTTTGTTTCTGGCCAGTTCATGGATAATAGAAGCATGTTCCATGGTCAAAAAATTATAGCTCTTTTTCAGGGGTGATGCGTAAGATCATGTCAGGATTGTTCAGTACTATGTACAATGCACCATCAGGGCTTGTTTTGATGTCCCTTACACGACCCAGGTTTTTCAGTATCATTTCCTGGCTGATGACCTCTTCATCTTCAATGACCAGCCGGCGGAGTTCTTCATAGGCTAATGCACCAACCAATAAGTTATTTTGCCATTTAGGGAAAAGGGGGCTGGTATTAAACTCAATGGGACAGACAGCGATGGAAGGCGTCCATTGGGTAATAGGTTGTTCCATACCCTCCTGATGGGTCTTTTCAGACACGATCTCACCACTGTAATCTATGCCATAGGTGATTACCGGCCAGCCATAGTTATTGCCCTTACGAAGAATATTCAACTCATCTCCTCCCATCGGTCCATGCTCGCTTGCCCATATCTCACCGGTAACTGGGTGCTGGTCAATACCCTGTACATTTCGGTTGCCAATGGTGAAGATTGCTGGCAGCGCCCCTTCTTCATCCGCAAAAGGATTATCATCAGGGATGCTTCCATCTGTTTTGATTCTAAATACTTTTCCGGTAGCTTTTCCCAAATCCTGAGAAGCCATGGCCTGGTCCATATCTCCGATTGTAAAATAGAGTAAGCCTTCCTGGTCAAACATTAATCTACAACCCCAGCGGTTTCCTCTTTCTACCAGCAGAGAGTCATGGACCTCAAACAATGTTTGCTCTTCCGCCCATTGGTGATCTTTGATCCTGGCCCTTACTATTTTGGTCATGGCTGGTGCATTTTCGTCCTCCAAATCACCATCTGTATGGCTATATGCCAGATAGACCCAGCCATGATTACTGTAATCAGGGTCAAGAGCGATATCCATGTAGCCTCCGGTTTTTTCCTCGTAAGTTGGAGGCAGTCCTTTGATAGCCTGCTTGTCCAGTTGTCCGTTGATCATCCATTGCAAATTTCCTCCTCTTTCGCTGATCAATGCTTTCTTTTCATCAACAAACTCAATAGCCCAGGGTGTAGTGATGCCTTCTATTACCACTTGCTCAATATTTAGTAAGTAATCTTCAGTATTAATTTGCTCAGGAATAGAACGACGGGCAGAGGGTGGCGTTTCCTGAGCTTCAATGACAAAATCTACCACTGCATTAATTTCTTCATCATTCAACACCTTGTTCCAGGCAGCCATTTCTGTACCCTCAATTCCATACTTTACATTTTTGATCAAAGCGCCTTTGCCTCTACCATAAATCCAGTCGGTTTTGATCAAAGCTCCGGCGGAGTTGCCCTGTAATTGCGCACCGTGACAACCCGCGCAATAGCTTTTGTAGATTGAGGCACCATCAGTCGCGGATGTCTGCTGAGCAATGATTGTAAAAGGAATAAGGCAGACTAAGGGTAGGGCTATTAAGGTTTTCATTGGTGGCAGTATTTAACAAATAACAAACAGTAAGATTAGACCTTTGTAGGTACACTATGAAAAAGGAATGTACGAGATTTACCCTATCGTTGCAAGGAGATTATGTGATGCCATAATTCAGGAACATTAAAAAAGCTGTACCCACTGGCCAGAGTTTCTGCCAATAGATACAGCTTAATAGTACAATTAATTTAGAGACTTACTCTTTTTCAATCTACCACTGGTAGAAAGCAGCCTGCGTTCTTTTCCCCCAGGAAGTGATCATTCTGGCCAAATTTGGTGCTGAAGATTTTTGATGCTCAGGAAGCAAATCATGGCTTACCTGTTTCACACCTTCAATTGTATACAGTGCTTCCGGTGCGATGTCCTCCAGGTTTCGCAGGAACGTTCTGACTTTACTCCGCTTACATACCGTAAACAAAATCTGGGTATTCCCCGACTGGTCATTGGCCTCTACCATAGAGTAGCGATATCGGTTTACTGCCAGATGTTCTAGCAAGGTATCCGGAATTTTCTTGCTTATGATCCGGATTACTACACTACCATAGGCCAGTTTTTCCTCTATACGCATCCCGATGTAGGTTCCGGCAGCAAAGCCAGCCGCGTACATCACATAGGCTGCCATATTACTGGCGTCCTGCATAATGCGGGACAAAGCCAGAATGGTGATCAGCGCTTCAAAAAAGCCCAGTATGGCCGCGAACTTTCGTGCATTGTTGACTACAAACATCAGCTTGACGGTAGCCAGCGTTACGTCTGATACCCTCGCCAGGAAAATCATCAGGGGTAAAAAAACGAAGTCAAAGAAATCAAATTCAATCATGTAATTACTCTTTTTGTGGTTTACTCTTTTCCGGATTTACCTGAATAGATTTCAGGATTAAGCCGGTACTTTTTGTGGTTTTTTGGATTTACTCCGAACCTAAGCTTATCATAGACAAGCTTGATTCGGAGTATTATTCTGCGCTCTTTTTGTGGTTTAAAGCACTAGCCTTAACAGGCTTCCTCTGAACTTGAAAAGCAATACATCACATATACCTTAAGGTCATTAGACCTTGGGCATACTTTCTACAATAAATTGGATGAAGGTTATTATCAACCGGTTAGGTATATGTTCTCAGTATATTGCTTTCAGGCAATCTTTAGTTTTCTATGCTGAATCTTTATATGAGATGTCGCAGATAGGGTTTATCTGTTCCGGTTTTAATAATTTAAGGTTTAAAAAAATATTATCAGTATCCGTAGTGCTGAGTTTTGATGACAGCACTTTGATTTATCTATTGATTATTCCTGCCCGCCTTAGCTGCTAAGAATCTCTGGTTACTCTCTTTTTGTTATACCTCAAATAAATAAGGTAAACGGTTTTACTCTTTTTGCTTTAATCATAGGACGTTCGCTTGCTGCTTTCATCTCCATTTCATGCCCTTTGATATTGCTAAGTTACGAAGAAAAACAATATCCGTTACATTTATTTTAAAAATTGATATGAGAGGATATGAATTTTCTATTGAAAAAACATATTTATTGAAAATGAATTAATTAGTTGTGATTTTGTATTAAAACGAATGGTAAATCAAGGGTTTGATCAACAAATCTGTAAAATACTCGCCTTAGCATTGTAAGAATATCAATTAAGCGATTTGTAAGCTTTTTTTCGTTTTTCAAGCAGTTTCTCTATAGAAAAATCAAAAAATAACAGTTGTGAAATGAGCTTTAAAGTGAAAGACAAGGATTTTGAAGGGACCATATTAAAAAAATAGCTTTCAAAGCTTAACTTGTAGTACTTGCTTCTGCATCTAATTGAGCGCTATTACTTCCTTCTGTAGGAAAGAGGCAGGCTGAGCCTGTTCCCATACTCACTACGGTTCGCATTGCCTTATCAGTACCCACATCCAAAAATTGGATACTTTCTCTAGGTACATGATAGATATTGCCGTTGGTGGGGTTGGGGGCTGTAGGCACAAAAACTGTGAAAATATCCTCTGAAACTTCTTCGGTCACAAAGCCAGTCATGAGCACGCCTGTTTTAAATGGATCAATGAGTACTACCTGACTGAAAGGCATTTTCTTAAGCCCGGTAAATTGCTGCACCGTATCTCTTACGGTAGTATAGAGGGGAATTTGACTAAGATAGTTTCTTTCAAAATAAGTAAAGTAAAACTTTCCCGAACGATAACGAATTGTTAGCCCTACGCCAAACAGAAAGAGTAGGAGGACAATAAGAGAAATGATATTTACCCACCAATGTGGAGTCTCATTACCAGAGGACAGGATTGCACTAATGGGTACCAGAAGATTGAATACAAATCTGAACAGTAAATAAAGCGCAAAAAGAATGATGGCTAGCGGTAATACAAGTAATGCACCATCTATCAGGGTTTTCAAGATAAATTCTCGGTCCCACTTATTTTGCTGCTGAGCAATAAATTTTTTAGTAATAGTTGTATGGGTAGTGCTCTTGGTTTTATCAGATGCTTTGGCTTGTGAAGCATCTGAAATGTTTTGTTGAGGCTGATCCTTGTCGGATTCATCCTGATCTTTGTTTTGCATTTTTCCTTGAGTTAAGCAGATTCACAATTGTTAAAAAAATCACCTTTCTTTTCCTGAACTTTAGCCCTTCACAGAAGGTGTGATATAAATATAGGAAGCTAAAAAATATCTTCTGTAAAAATAATAAAAAGCATTATAAATGATGGTGGCTTATGATCACTGGATTTGAATGCTTTTTTTGCATGGTAAGCTGTCCAAAAGATAAAACAAATAACTTACTCTCTGGTTTTATTTCCTGGTAGATTTTTTTAGGCCATCAAATTTTTTTAACTGATATGAAAGGAAGGTCAAAGCGCATCCTTACCTACTTTGCTTTAATCGTAGCAAGCTTATCTTTCTTTTTCTGGGGACTCGTACAGGCCCAAGGATTTTTAGTGCCTCTTTCCGTTGCTGTCTTACTTGCGATGGTAATACTACCGGTCTGTAGATGGTTTGAAAGAAAGAGGATCAGTCGGGCCTTGGCCTCCCTCTTCTCCGTATTACTTATTATGTCTTTCTTTGTGCTCCTGGCAATGGTAGTGGGTAGCCAGGTAGAGAGTCTGGCAGAAGACTGGCCTAAAATCAAGGAAAGGATGCAGCCAAAAATTGAGCAGCTGCAAGAATACATCGCTGAGAAGACAGGTATATCCGTACAGGAACAGGAAGCAAAAATAGCCCAGACTATTCCAGGGGATTCTTCAAGTTCTGCTCAAAATCAAGAGGAAAGTAAAAGTACCACACCTCAGGATAGTACGCAACAGCAGACCCAGGATACTGGACAGTCTTCAGCGTCAGGTGGGGGGAGCAGCAATACAGGTTCTATACTGAAAAGTGCAGGCAGCTTTGTAGGGAAGTTATTCGGATTTCTAGGTACCTTTCTGCTAACCTTTATCTATACTTTCTTTTTTCTGCTTTATCGCCGCAAGTTCAGACTCTCGTTACTTAAAATGGTGCATGAGCATAAAAAAGAGGTAGCGCATAAAATTCTTTACAAGTCCACCGAAGTTTCGCAAAACTATCTTTCGGGCAGGCTTATTCTGATTCTATTTCTGGCCATACTCTATACCATAGGGCTTAGCATTTCCGGAGTACGTAATGCTATGCTGATTTCTCTGCTGGCTGCTGTGCTCTCCTTAATCCCTTATCTGGGCAATGTGATAGGTTACGTACTGGCAGTAGGTATGGCGCTTTTTTCGGGAACTGGAGTAACCGGTGTCATTGGAGTAAGTATTACCTTTACCATTGCTCAGTTTGTGGAAAGCTATATATTGGAGCCTTACATTGTAGGGGATAGGGTAAATCTCAATCCAGTAGTGACGATCGTTGTAGTAGTATTGGGTGAAGCCGTATGGGGCATTATTGGAATGCTCATCGCCATTCCTGCCCTCGGTGTGCTAAAAGTAGTTTTTGATAATATTCCCTCGCTTCAGCCTCTGGGTTATTTGTTTGGTTCAGAAGACATCAGCAAGGAAGACGATGAAGATAAAGATAACTTCTTCTCCCAGGCAAAGCGCTGGGCATTGAAGCGATTTAGGTAATAATGACCACTTAATTCATAAAAGCTTAAAACAAGCGCAAAGTACCACTGGGGCGGAAAGCAGAACGATTGTATTCCGGCATCTTGCCCTCTCCTAAATATTTGTTTCGGGCGATATGAAAAAGCTGGTTGATACTTTCTGAAATAACACCATCCCCTTTGATACGTCTGCCAAATTGTGAATCGTTCAACTGCCCTCCGTGCAGGTCTTTGATTTGCTTCTCTACTTTTGCCGCCCTTTCAGGAAAGTTTTTGTGCAGCCAGTTTAGGAATATGGGCCCAATAGCTCCGTTGAGCCGCACTACAGTATAGCCTGCAGTCCTTGCTCCGGCATCAGCAATGCTTTTCATGATTTGCGGTATCTCATGATCATTCATCGCGGGAATGATAGGCGCGATCATCACACCGCAGGGAATACCTGCAACAGATAACTTTTCCAGGGTAGCCAGTCTTTTGGCAGCACTGGCAGTACGAGGCTCTAGTCTGGAGCGCAGCTTTTCATCCAGTGAAGTGATGGAAAAGTAAACATGCACCAGTCCCTCATCTGCCAGGGGTTTCAATATATCCAGGTCTCTCTCTATCAGGCTGTTTTTGGTGATCATGCCAACCGGATTGCCGAACTTGAGAAATACCTCCAGTAGCTTACGGGTAATCTTAAGCTCTCGCTCAATAGGCTGGTAGCAATCAGTATTTCCTGACAAAGCGATAGGCTGACCCTGCCATGACTTTTTCTGGAGATGTTGTATCAGCAACTGAGGTGCATTGGGCTTGGCTACGATCTTGGTCTCAAAATCCAGTCCGGCACTAAAACCCCAATACTCGTGTGAGTTGCGGGCATAACAGTAAATGCAGCCGTGTTCACAACCCTGATAAGGATTGATAGAAAACATATTTCTCAGATCAGGGCTATCGCTGTAGCTGACCACATTTTTAGGATGTTCAATAAATACCTGCCGCTGAGGATTTCGCAGATGAGGCTCGTCCAGCCCTTCTATATGCTCCTGTACCAATTGGTGTTGGTCAAACTTATTGGGTGCATTATACTGTGCACCTCGTCCTTTCAAATAGTCTTCTTGCATGGTTTAGTTTTCTACCAATGTACTTAAAATAAGTATAAATCATAAGTTTTTACTTATGAATTCTTATAAAAGGTATGTCTGGAGCTGAAACACTAGTGAAACTAACAGAATGTTGTTCT
This sequence comes from Catalinimonas locisalis, assembly GCF_038039535.1. Lineage (NCBI taxonomy): Bacteria > Pseudomonadati > Bacteroidota > Cytophagia > Cytophagales > Catalimonadaceae > Catalinimonas > Catalinimonas locisalis. Next base: position 50,753 of record NZ_JBBPHP010000027.1, read on the forward strand.
GTAGGGCGAAGTTATTTTCTTCCGATTCGCTTGAAAGTTAGATAAATTATCTACCTTGGGTGAGAGACTCTTCTTATGTGAAGGCAAGGTGCAGGCTTAATTGCAACATCCATTCTAAGACACAGCCGCTAACCTTAAAATCCATTATAAAGCCTCATCAATTCACTTAATCTTCAATCGTTGACAATCCAGGAAGAATGAAAGCTACTTCACGCAATTTTCAGATGGTTTGTTAAATGTATCAACTTAAATATCACGATTATGTCTAAAGACAAAGGTGCCAAGAAAGATGTCAAAAAAGCTCCGGAGAAGAACCTGAAGGAAAAGAGAGCCGACAAAAAAGCGAAGCGTAAGGAAAAGCAGAGAGAGCAATAGTCCTTCATTACTGTCATACCTTAATACTTTGAAAGATATACACCTGATGCGTGTATATCTTTTTTTGTATAAATCCGGAGAAATTGACTAAATGCATGATGTTCAGCACATTTCTTCCAAACTTACTTTAATGATCGGGCTTTCAAAGCGTAATATGAGTTTCAATAGTGCTGATAAAGTAAGTATCACTGTTCCAGAAGCTGTTCACAGTAAAATACAAGCTGTTTGAGATCTTTCTCGCTGGTAAAATCAATCTTGTTTTGATTAACGAAGTTGCGAATCGTTTGCCGGTATTCGGGAAAGATCTTCCAGAGGTTAGATCGTATGGCTGGATAGAAGCGGATATTCTTGTCAATGAAGTAATAGCTTTCCCGGTAACTGAGACGAAGATCTTCCTTGCTCGGAAAATTATAAAACTCATACAGACTTTCGGATACGGTACGATTATCCTGCTCAAACACGAAGTCCTGATTAAAGGTCGGATCAGTATCCACATAGCCTTTGATCATCTGCATATTCCTGTCAAAGATCTGATAATAACGGAAAATGCCTATGCTAAGCACGGGTGACTCTACCACTACCTCAAGATACTTATGCTGCTCGGGGTTGTAGAAAAAGCCATAATCTCCAATGGACACATACTCCACCACTGGTTCTGGTGCGATAGAGAAAGTATCACCTTCCACCCCTATAAACTGTATTTCACCATAGAGATGGTTGTAGTTTAGTTTAGAACTGGCTGACTTACCATTGGCAAAAATAACGGTCCCCTCCTGAAAGTTTTCAAAGCGGTAGATATCCTGATAGGAGATTTCTTCAGTAATAATTTCACCTTTCTGTATGCTGTAGGAAGATGGAGTTTGGGCAGAAAGGTACTGTAGGGTGGTGAACAGGCAGGAGAAGAGTAAAGATATTCTCATAACACGTAAAGTAGCAAGGTGATCAAAGTCTCAGTTTTGTCTTGCATCATCACAACTCAAAAATAGGTCAGTAAATGAGCAGACAGATGAGCTGAACCAAAGGTTATGGGTACTTAAATTAACTGATTATTAGCACAAATGTTCCATGCACGGGCACTACGCTGTTTACTTCAACTCTTCAACCATATTATTACATACCGCATGAACGTAGTGGAAAGGCAAAAACCCTAGGGAATTACGTAAAAGCAGTCTTACTTTTACGTAATTCCTATGGAGGTGACCGCAAAGTAGTCTTACTTCTTCATGCCCTCCGTGGTCTTAGCCTTTAAACCCTACGTCCGCTACGTAATTCCCCTCGGTGAGTGCCAAGAAGTAATATGGCTTTACGTAGAAAACAGCGGAGGGCGCGCATAAGTCGTACTACCTCTGCATGCTTCCCTTCGGATTTCCTCTCAAAGTGTCGTAGTCTTACGTAGAAAAGCTTGGGGAGGAAACCTCTGCTGTGTAGTAGCTAGCTGAGTGATCAAAGGATTCAGCCACCAGCAGTGAAGAAGAGAGCTGCTTGTGACTGATTTTATTGATCATTACGGATAAAGTAGCCCAACTTTCCGATGAGCCAGCTCAGTTGGATAAAGGACAAAGGACAAGACAGAAGACCGAACCATGGAGTTATACTTCCTATATTGATGAGAGTGGAACAGGTATGCGGAAACTTATACTGGAAAGGGAGAAAAAATATAGAATTATGCTTAATTTTATATAGGCTTAGCTTTAAAGGAGGCACACCACTGCTTGAAGTGACAACATTAGTTATTAGTATTTTTTATATTAAAGAGTATGGCAATAATTATTGACGATAAAGATATACAACAGGCTCAAATGACAGAGAAAGAGTTGAGGTTAGAAATTGCAGTAATGCTCTATCAGCAGGGAAGATTTTCTTTGGGTAAAGCCAGTGAGTTTGCAATGATGAATAAAATTTTATTTCAGAAAGTGCTTGCCAAAAGAAAGATTGCTGCAAACTACGATGAAGAAGAGTTAAAAGCAGACAGAAAAACACTAGGCTTTTGATATGATCGTAGTAAGTGATACTACCGCAATCAGCAACCTGATCCAGATCAATGAATTGAACATTTTAACATCATTATATCAAGAGGTAATTATTCCCCCCACTGTATTTGATGAATTATTGGTACTGGAAGATTTTGATATTCCGGTGAAAGAAAAGTTGAGTGAAAGCTGGGTCAGAGTACAAAAAGTAAATGTGAATATATACAATAAGCTGATCAATAAATACGGTGGTCGTCTGGACAAAGGTGAGGCAGAAGCAATAGCGCTAGCCAAAGAGATAAGTGCGGATTATTTGTTGATAGATGAGAAAGCGGGTAGGGTTGTCGCCCGTGATATTCAACTCAACATCATTGGAACCATTGGCATATTGTTAGATGCAAGGAAAAAGGGACTGATCAATAGCATAAAAAACAAAATGGATGACTTAAGGGATATAGGTTTTTGGATAAGTGATGGATTGTATGAAGAGATTATTAAGCTTGAACAAAGGTTGATTTAGCCCCCCCCTTCAGTGAGCGCTTCGTACCGAAGCTAATACATCAACCATACCTATAACTCATGATGTGAGGGCATGATCAAAAGCAAGGGACTCCAGTAAACCATAGGCACTTCACTATGCGATCAGCATGATCAAAAAGGTAATCATCGCAAGAAGAATCCAGGCTAGTATCTCCCCTTTGAAAAACGCAATGAGCCAGTTCCAGTCATTTTTCATGTGGTAAGATGATAGGTTTATCCTTTATACGGCAATAGGTCAGGAGTAGTTGGGACCACCTACTGTTTTCAATCTTTAGCTGCTTATGCGGTGATATAGTACAAGAGCGGAAGTTTTACGCTATCTTAAACCTATGAATTACGCTCCCTCTATGGGAGAAGATACTTAAATTGCTACCTATGCCGGGCATCTTATATACATCCTTGATCCTCGTGCTGACATTAAGCTCCGCTCAGATTGTTTTTTCCCAGCCGCAGCCTTCAGTTAATGGAGAAAGTGCTCAGCATTTTTCCAGACCTATTTACCTGTATACTGACAAATACCCCAGTTTTGATGTACTCATGCAGGAGTTCAGTGGAAATCTGGTTTATATTGATATCTGGGCAAGCTGGTGTAAGCCATGTCTGGAGGAATTTGCTTACTATGAGGAAGTGAAGAAAGTTATTGAGGATGAGCCAATCAAACTGCTCTTCATTTCTATTGACCGGAGTAAGCATATGCATAGATGGAAAAGAAGGATTGAAAAGTATGCGCTTTCCGGTTACCACCTGATAGCCAGTTCTGCCCTGCAAAAGGACATGTGGGAGCTCATTCAACAGCAGGAGAACAGGGTGGAGATACCCCGCTACCTTATCGTAGACAAAAATGGCGAGATAGTTAACAAACAGGCGGCCAGGCCCAGCCAGCCTGACGCCTTAAAAATAGCGATTGAAGAAGTACTACGCTTCGAAAGATAGAGGTATGCTAAGGAAGATAATATTCATACTAATTTGTGCTCTACACGGCTTAGCCTGTGAGCATGAATCAAACACCGTTTCCCAGTCAGGCCTTAGAGGTAACTGGGCCTGTTTTGATTCGGTACTTCGTTATACTGAAATCTATGTAGACGGCCATGACATTCATGTGCATACAGGGACTTATGGCAACCTCCCATCATTTCAGTACGAGCTACGTAATAATTCTATTTACAGTATTCATCCTGAGAGTGGAGAGCATATGTTTGTCGGTATCCGAAATGAAAAGGGAAACTTTGAATTTGACTATGTAGATGGGAAGATCACGCTCAACCATCGTTTATCTCCGGGAGAAAGTGAATATTCTCTGGAAAAGCTGCTGAAGGAAACCAAAGCTTCCAGTTCCAGGAGTTTGTATGATCAATACCTAAAAGACGCCGGGATACGTGAGGTAGCTTTTAAGAAAAAGATACTGTCTCCCGAAGCATTTGAATACTGGCAGCATCCACCCGCCAATGCATTTGATAACAGCTTTGAAGAGATTGAACCAGTGCTATTTACTGAGTGATTTCTTCATGCAGGTATTATTTTGAGGAGGCAAATAGCTAAACGCATCATTGGAGAAGTCGGTGAGATTCCGTTTCTTTAAACATATATCTTGTATTACCGAATACTTACGATATGAAGATCAGGCGAGTTGTACTGCAAAGGCTCATGGGGTTTACCCTCAGCCTAATGTTTACCGTGCTAAGTATACATAACTTTTTTGAGGCATGGGGGGAGATGATCCTCTGGAAGATGGTCTTTTCAGTGATCGGCTTCATGGGTTTCTTCTGGATAGGGAGCATGGCTTATCAGCAATTATTCAAACTACTGGCGGAAGATGAATGAACAGACTACTTTACCAGCGGATGATGCAATAGCCAATACGAGGCTGAGTCTCACACTGGCAGAGAAATTCCTGCTGCTCATCCACCATCCTGAAAAGTCGCGCTATCTCATTAGCGAACAGATGAGAAATGTAGGCTTGATAGGCGCCCTGCTGCTGGACCTGGCCTACGAAAAGAAGATTGTGGTAGAAAGTGATAAGCTAAGCGCTACGGCAGACAAAACAGGTTTATCTGCCACCCATCAGGAAGTACTTTCCAGGCTATTAGCCTATGAGCGACCTAAAAAGATCAAACGCAGTATTTCTAAATTATCCGGAAAGAGCAGTAGGTACCGACATGCCTTGCTGGCGAGTTTAGAGGAGAAGGGCTTGCTGCGCATTGAACATAAGAAGTTTCTGTTCATTCCCTACCTCAGAACCTATCTGCTAAAGCATGAAACAAGAGATGGACTTCTTCGGGAAATCAGAGGAGTAGTATTTGAAGATCAGAACATTCAGCCTGAGAATGCTGCGCTGCTCGGACTGCTGGAAGCCTGCAAGATGTACAAGCTGATCTGCTATGAAAGAAGCGAAACCAAATATTGCAAAGCAAGACTAAAGGAACTTGTACAGGATGATGCCATTGCTAAGGGCGTAGACAAAGTGATCAAAGCCATGCAGGCCGCGCTGATTGCTAGCCTGGCCGCTACTACTGCGGCTACTACCGCTACCACTGCTTCTCACTGATGGAGAGATACTCTCTGAACTTACTTCCACTACAATGTACTGCTAAATCTTAGTTGATATTTGGAATAAGCCTGTTGCATTTGTTAGATTGAGGCTGCTTACAACCTAATACTCATGAAAACAAAATGCCTGGCCTCGCTTATTCTTTTTCTTTTATGTGTGCAACCTCTCTCTGCCCAGGAGGCAGATAGCGTTTTTTTTACTACCGGATTCAGAACCGGAGAACTTACCGATACCAGTGTTGTGGTCTGGACCAGGCTGTGCAGTCAGGCCGAGCCGGTACCCATTAAGCATGAGCAAAATGAAGCACCATTTCGTGATCCTATCAATTTTGATAATGAAATGCCGGTCTCTGAAATGGATGGAGCTGTAAGAGGAAGCTTTGGTCAGGTAAAGGTTGTCTTACATTCGGGTGACAGTGAGATAGCCACGGATTGGGAATACGTTTCTGCTTATAGGGACTATACCTTCAAAAAAGAATTTGGCGGACTTCAGGCCGGTACTCGCTATGAAATACAGCTTCTGGGTAGACGTAGCGAAGATGGACCTGTCACAGAGATCAATGGTCATTTTACCACTGCACCTTCCCATGATAAACCTATTCCGGTGCTTTTCACTTCCTCCACCTGCCAGTATTTCTGGGACTATGATGATCCGGTAAGAGGCTTTAAAATCTATGATCAGATGCTTACCCTTGAGCCGCTCTTCCACTGCCAGACCGGCGACTATGTATACTATGACAAGCCGGGACCTATGGCCTATACGGTAGAAAAAGCCAGGCATAAGTGGCATGCTATTAATGCCTGGCCTTCACTGTTGGATTTTTATGCCGTTACCCCATTGTATATTCAGAAAGATGATCATGATCTGACCTGGAATGATGCTTCACCGGCCAGCTCACCCTTTGGAGAGATCACCTTTCAGGATGGGCTGGCCCTATGGTATGAGCAGACACCTACCATCATTGAACGGCCTTACCGTACGCATCGCTGGGGTAAAGACTTACAGATCTGGTTTGTAGAAGGCAGAGAGTATCGCAGTGATAATGATAAGGAAGATGGGGCAGACAAAACGATATGGGGAGATGAACAAAAGGCATGGTTTACCCGAACAGTAGAGGCTTCTGACGCTACTTTCAAGATACTGATGTCGCCCACGCCAGTAGTTGGCCCTGACCGGGCTACAGGTAAGAGTGATAATCATTCCAATGAGGCTTTTTCCTTTGAGGGAGAATGGCTGAGAAACTTTCTGGCAGCGCAGGAGAATATCTATGTGGTCAATGGTGACCGGCACTGGCAGTATGTATCGGAAGATGAGGCAACAGGTGTGTTAGAGTTTAGCCAGGGGCCTTCCAGTAATGCCCATGCCCAGGGATGGGAGGAAGGGGATGTGCGTCCCGAGCATAAGTTCCTGCGGGTAAACGGAGGCTTCCTGGCGGTGCAGGTTTATCGCGAAGAGGGTAAAGCCTTCATTAAGTTTATGCACTACGATGTGGAAGGAAATATTGTCAATGAAGAGGTCATAGAAAAACAGCTATAACCTCTTCAGGAGCTAGTCATCTATTCTTCTACTGTCCATACTTCGTGCAGGGGATCACCTTTGCTGCTCTTACCTTTATGGAACCAGTCATCGCCTTCGCGCTCAAACTGAAAAGATAAGGATGCACCTACCCGGCTATCGTCCCGGGAAAAGAACTCTATATTTTCCGTATAGGTACCGTCTTCCGCTTCGTAGGTGCCGCCGCCCGTGCCCATGAATTCTTTGGTTTCATAATTGAATGCTGCCCACTGAAAGCGTCCGCCACCAAGTAGCTTAACCGTTTGTCTTGGACCAGGTGTTCTCCTTTCTCCTACATTACCTTCTTCATCTACCCGGGTAGCGAAGCGCCAGTCTCCATCCAGCGGAGTAGATTCAGCATCCAGTTGTTCCCACTTTTGAGTAAACTGAGTACCGCTGATACTTCCTTCTAAAGTAAACTTATCATCATTGAGGTCAATGCTGTAGATCTGAGGCACACGGACAATAGAATTGTCATCGGTATAAAAATCAAAGGTAAGCTTCATTTCATCACCATTCAGTTCATATGAACCACCCCCGGCTCCTATGAAGCGACCATCCTTGAAGTAGTTGCCAAACATAAAATAGTCGTCGCTGAAGATAGCCACCATTTCACGGTCAGTCACCGGCTGCACATCATCATAGGTAAGCTTCCAGGCTCCTTGCATAGGCTGACTGAGGGCAAAAGCAGCAGAAAGACAAATCAGACAAAAGGTTAAAGTAAGTTTTTTCATAATGATAGGTTTAGGTATTAGAAGTTGCAAAGTACAAATGATAAATACGTCTGAGTTGATGAAGTGTTATAGTGCTATAGTGTTATAGTTTTGATTGTGTTATGGTTCTTGGCCGCCAGGGAGTGGTGTTATTGTGTTAATATTAGCTTGTAAGGTATAAGATTTCAATGCTCTCATCAACTACAAACTTCCTACCTTTATCTTCTGACTTCCGACTTCAGTCTCCTGACTTATTCAATCTCAAACACAAAAGACTGCAAAGGCTCCAGTTTTATAGGAATGCCACCTTCACCCTCACTGATGATCACTTCAGCAGTATTCATTTTCAGTTTGGTATCGGTAAGAAGTTTGTCACTCAATGTATATGTTTCACTTTGTGACAAGCCCATAGCCTCAATGGCGGTGCTGGGAATCTTTAGCTTAAACTCCTGTTTGTTGTTGGCATCAAAATTACTCACGATGAGCAGCTTCTGTTCACCATTAAAGCGCAGGAAGGCATAAACCATATCGTTATATCCCTGCGTAAAGTGACGGTTATGCCGGTGCAGATCATAAAAGTAGCCCTCAGCAATAGCAGGCTCATGGCTGAGGTTAAGCACTTTACTATAATATCCACGGAGTGTCTTCTGATTTTCACTGAGTTGCCCTCCATCATAAGCAAGCTCGTTGAGCCATTTCTGATGTTCGGGCACTCCCCAGTAGTCAAAAATGGTAGTACGACCATCATCACCACTAAATCCGGATGCTCCTTCAGCAGGTTCACCCACTTCCTGACCAAAGTACACCATGACAGGGCCGGTATGAAGCAGGGCACTGACCACCAATGCAGGTTTAGCTTTTTCTGCCGCTCCGGCAAAGAAACGGGAAGCGATACGTTGCTCATCATGATTCTCCAGAAAGCGCAGCATATTGTGGTTTTTGTCTCTCAGATACTGCCAGATGTCCGTAACATGCCGAAGGTCAGCATGACCTTCTACTACTGCTCGGAGTGTATCATATAGCTGCACTTTGTCGTAAAGGAAATCAAAACGGCCATTGTCTAAGTAATTACGATACTGCTCGGGATTATAAATCTCAGCGATGAACGTCAGTTCAGGGTACGCTTCTTTTACTTTAGGGATTACCCAGTGCCAGAATTCTACCGGAACCATCTCCGCCATATCGCAGCGGAAGCCATCCACATCTTTGCCAGCCCAAAAGAGCAGTATATCCCGCATCTTGAGCCAGGTGTCAGGGATGGGGTCAAAATGCGTTTGACGATTATTCCGATAATCCACTCCATAGTTGAGCTTCACGGTTTCAAACCAGTCATTAACGGTAGGCGTAGCGGTAAACTGATCGTTACCGGTAGCTTTGGCAGGATGCTCCTCAAACTTGCCATCCTTGGTAGGAAAAGTATATTCGCCTAATGAATTATATTCAGCAGGCACCTGAAATGACTGTCCGGGTATATAGTAAAAGTTATTATTGGGATCAAAAGCCTTAGAAGTATCATCGGCTGTTCCCAAATCCTGCACATGATCGGGTTTGGCATCCGAAGCATACTGTCGGGCTACGTGATTAGGCACGAAGTCAATGATTACTTTCAGACCAGCCTCATGGGTGCGTTGTACCAAAGCTTCAAATTCCTGCATGCGCTGAGTTACATCTACTGCAAGATCAGGGTTGACATCATAATAGTCTTTGATGGCATAAGGGGAGCCAGCCCTTCCTTTCACCACATCTGCATCATCCAGGGGGATACCATAGTCAGTATGATCAGTGAGCACTGCATGTTCTATCACCCCAGTATACCAGACATGAGTAATCCCCATTTCTGTCAGACTCTGAAGTGCGGCTTCATTGATATGATTGAACTTACCCACCCCATTTTCTTTCAGCGTGCCATAAGGTATGTTCTTCTTTTGGGTATTGCCGAAGAGTCGGGTAAAGATCTGATAGATTACCATCTTTTCATTCCCTTCTACTTCCTCAAGCAGCAGATTAGGGTCTTGCTGGGCTATGGGGGCTAATTTTTCTCTCAGATTCACTTTTTCTGAAGTTTGGTTTTTGGGTGTACAAAAATACAGGAGCAGACTCAGTCCGATCCAGCAGGCAAACTTAGCGATATATGTACTTCTGCTCATAATAATATCAATAAATCTAAGGAATCGGAATGAAGTATATAACATTCGTAAGCTGAATCAGCTTATATATTTATCATCTTGGTTTTGTGCTACTTCATAAAGGATCTCTCAAAGCTTCATTGTTTCTAAAATATCCCTTTTCAGTCATACAGTTGCATATTCCTTGGGTGTTTTTCTTGTAGGCCACAATAAAGCCGATCAAGTCAGGGTTATACTAATAATTTACTTAACTTCGTAAAAACTACATCAAACTTACATGCTCATGTTGCTAAAAGCCCAAACGAAGGGCGTACGAGTGTTTACAGGATACGCCATTTTAAGCTGTCTTATCGTTTTAATTTCTTTTCCTTCCAAAGCTCAGGACTGGAGCTTTGCCGTTGGGCCAGGTATCAGTAGTTACATAGGAGATGTGAGTGATCAGAAATTAAGTCAACCTGGTTTTACCCTTAATGCTGAGGCCTGGTACTATCTGAATGATAACTTCCAGCTTAAGTCAGGGCTAAGTTTTTATAATATCAGTTCGGATGATGCAGATACTACGCGTATGCGAAGCTTCCGTTCCAGCAACTTTGAAGTTTATACCTCCGCTATGTATTATTTCAAACGCGGTTTTTTTACCCCATTTGCTTATGTAGGGATAGGTTTTACCACCAACAATCCTATGGGGCAAAGCCCGATAGGTGAATGGGACCTGCGAAATGTTGAGCCGGAAGCAGAGAATGTTCCCGGCCTGGTTGGAATTGTTCCTTTTGGTATGGGTTTGGAATACGAAATCACACCAGTATTGTCGGTAGTGGCTGACCTTTCCTTACGCTACGCACTTAGCGATCAACTGGATGCAGTCAGTAAAGAAATCATACAGGTGGATGAACTAAGTGGTGATGCAATAGAATACCATTCATCTTTGTCTGAATATATTGAGCGTCAGGTAAATGAGGAGCCTGTACTCCGGGGAGGCAGTTCATCGGAAGGGGATATGTACGGTATGTTTTCCATTAAGGTCAAATTTACGCCTACTGCTTCTATTTTTGGCTGCATAGATCCTTACAAATACTCACGCCCTGACCGCAGACGCAAGCAGAGAAATTACGATCCGCTCTAAAAGAAAAGCAGGAGTGAGGATATTGCTGTGGTCAAGATGATAAAGATGCGGAAGCCTCGCTCCGGAAACTTCTTGACCAGCACAATACCCAGCATAATACCGCCCGCAATGACAGGGCTCATTGCCAGATTCACTACCAGGGTTTCCACAGTGATGGTATGCCAGATGAACATCTGCAAAGGTAGTTTGAGCACATTGATAATCAGGAAAAGCCAGGCAGCGGTACCGATGTAGTGGTTTTTAGGTAAGCGCATAGAAAGGAGATACACTGCCATGATAGGCCCTGCCGCGTTGCCTATCATCGTGGCAAAACCCCCACATAAACCTACAATAGCCGAGAAGACCCAACTGTTAGGCACACTGATCTTGCGTTTCCTCGTATCCTGCCAGACCATGAGGGCCAGACATACAAAGATGATAATGGCGATCATCTCTTTGAATACCTGATCGGATACAATATCACCCACCCAGACCCCTATCCCGATACCTGCTAATGTCCAGGGTAGTAAGCGAAAAAGGTAATCCCACTGCGCATGGCGATGGTAATAGCGCACAGCAAATACATCAGCAATAACCAGCATGGGAAGTAGAAAGCCAGTGGACTGCTGCCCACCGAAGATCTGGGCCAGTATCGGAATGACAACTATACCCGCACCGGAGATGCCTGCTTTAGATGTACCTACCATCAGGGCACAAAAAACTACCAGTCCCCATTCGGCGGGAGGAAGATCTATCCAGCTCATGTTTATGCTTTGGTCTTAGCAGGCAAGTTAAGCAGCAGCCTGTGATATCACCAAACCTGGACTGAAAGAATCCTTATCCGATACATTATAGTCAGAATTTGTCACTTCAATTGTCATGCATACCCTTACCATTGAAAATCTGAGGTATGCATTTTTCAATTCTGCTAAATCTTGTCCCAGTTTTTTTAGGCTGAGAAAAGTATATAATGTATCCTCGCTGTCGTCCTGGCGTCAATGCATAAAAGGCTTTCTTCAGTGAAGCATTTTCATCAAACTTTTGTAGTAATTCGTCGGGTACAGGTTCAGGGTTTTGCTTAAATTTCACCTTTGCTTCTGACTTTTCAATATCAACGGCTTCTAAAATATAAGTTTTCAGAATCTCCTGCTGTTGCATAATCTGCTCGGGACTTGTAAACTTAATCAGGCGGGCAGATTGTGAGCTTTTACCTTGTTGTTGAAGAATATTTCTTGGGTCTTTTAACAAGACACCCTTGAAAAAACTGAGCGAGGCATAGTCTTTAAAAGCGCTTACCATAGCAATGTTTTTATTTTCAGAAGTATAACATGGAACTCCCCATTTCAGGTCTTCGGTTAAGCCACATGCTAATATGATATGTCTTAACAATACCAATTCTTCTTTCCAGTTATTGACTTTGCATTGAGGTGTTCCGCCATATTTGCATCGCATACAACCATCAATGAGGTACTGATCTACTTTCGGATTCATATATTTCTTTTGCATTATGCTTGCCTGTGGTGTGAGTTTGTTCATTGACTCATTACGAATAGATGTCAAAAAGAAACGATTAATGCTTACTCACTTCTATTATTCAGTGACTACCTCTACTTCCTTAAACATGTATGGATTGTCACTAAGCCTTAGGTCCTTACCACTTTCAGTGGTCACATTGCTGAGGATGACTTTCTCAGTTTTGACATAGGGGTACTTTTCCTGATAGGAATCGTCGGTAAATAGCGGATTAAAATCCTTGAAAATAGCTGGTCCCTGATAGTCTTCCGGATGATTGGAGTCGTCAATATGCAGATTTTCAATGACGATACGCTCCGGCATATAACATGTATAGCCGAAATCATGCTGCCCGGAATACGATCCGCTGATGATTGCAGCACTGGTTGTTTTTCCATCTTCCGGCACGAATACACAGTCGCGGATGATGAACTCTCCCTGCCAGGTACTGCCGTAATCAGAGCGCAGGTTGACAAAGCTTCTTCCCCTTACTGTTGTGTTTTCCACTGTAAAAGTTCCGCTGCCAATCGCATTGATTCCCATATGACCCAGCGTGGAGTTGCGGATGGTAGCATTAGCCACTCCCTTGTGGGCATCAAAGCGGGAAAAGGTACAATGGTCATAAAGAAGATTCTTGCAGTAGTTAGACCCCAGGATTCCCCAATAGTTGCGGTCATTGATGTCATTGGTCTGACTACAGTTCACAAAAGATACATTTAGCGCATGGCCGGCTGTAATGTCATAAGAACCCATAGAGACCGGCTTGCCTGCTGAACCAATGGTAGTATAAGTTTTGTGCCCGGTCAGAAGAGTGTTTTTTACCGTAACGTAGGCACATTCTGCTATATTGATGAAGCCGCCATAAGGTGCACCATGTTCACCTTCGCCCATGATGCGGTGTTCCAGTCCATCCACCACCACGTGAGAGCGACGTATCGCAAAGTTACGGCTATAATAAGTATACTTAGATTCTGCCTGGTTGGCAATGGTGGTAAAACGCCCTCCCCTGATGGTCAGCGTATCCTCATCTATAGGAAGCGCGCTGATCTCAGTGATTTGCTCAAAGTCCCAGATGATAGGGGCATCCATATCTACATTGCCGTTTTTATCTACTACAAATATATCAGTCTGCGCAGCGCCATTGTCCTGGTTCAGCCCGTAGCGGATGTAGTGCTTTACATTGGAGTTGGTAACCGTAATCAGACAGGCTGCGGGCAGTGAGACATCAATTTTCTCCTGATTTCTCTTGAGCGAACTAACCCCTTCCAGTGCAAAGGGTTCCAGACTGGAACTTACCATGAACACCGAGGCTTCACGGTTCTCCACATCAGTATCGTCAATGAAAAACACTGCTGTACCGAAATCCGTATCGGTGCGTATGATGGCAGTGCGCTCCTTTCCTCCAATATAATAGGTGGCTCCTTCATCGGCTTTTACCGGGAGGTTGTGCTGATTGGCAAACGCATGGGTGGCAGCAATAGCGTCAATATCATCGGTCTTGCCATCACCCCTGGCTCCGAAGGCACTGTAGCGGACCACTCCATTGGCTTTGAAGGCACGGACATCCTCCGGGTTTACGTTGACTTGCAATACGCCGCTTTCATCGGTACTCACCAGGGTTTTACCTTCCTGGCTGGTGATCATTATATTTTCCAGCGGGTCTTGGGTTTGTCCTTTTGCCAGCAGGATACAGCTTAATAATAAGAAGAGTAGAAGCCTGAATTTCATCATGTGTGCAGTGTATAGCTTGTTGTAATTAGGTTGATGCATTATGCTCCTTACAAACTGGCAATATTCAGGCATAAACGCAAGAAAAGATGATTGGGCGAGAATCATATTTGCCTCTATGTTTGGCTAAACTTGTGGCAGAGGTAGATATAGTTGTAACGAAGATATAAGCGAGACGCTTAAATCAGTGAGTATGTGGAATGGAGAGCCAAGCGGGACGCTTGACTCAGTTTGGGAGGCTACCAGCCTATCTGCTTACACCAATTTTGCATGCAATGGAAACCCGGACCATCTTACCCTATGTACCGCTTTCTGTCACAGGTTGTCTTGTCTATTTTCATACAGTGCTATGGCTTTCAGGTAGTTTTTAGCACCCTTCATCGTCATGTCATGAATGAATCCATCAAGTTCAGGATGATGCATGTTGATCCAGTGAACTAAGGAATCTCTTTCCTTTTGCCAGACATCCCAATCGGCACCTAAGCATTCCAGTGCTTCAAGCTTGCTTATTTTGTCCGACTCAAATGATATCTTAAACCTACAGGTCAAAGGGTCATTCTTTAGAAATTTGTAACGCTTGGAACTTGAAGCTACTGTCGCAATGATCTGCTCATGCTGGTCTTCTAAGTTGACAATTTTATAAGTCGTTTGAAAGACAGAATCCCACTTGAAATTTTCATAAAAACTGTCATGGGAGTAAGGCATAATATACTCTCCATCCACAATGGTGATACTATCCGCAATCAACTGGGCAATTTGCGTGAAGTCAGAAGCATTGAAAGCCTCGTAATATTGAGTCACCAACTCAGTGGGAGATAATTTTTTGTTGTCACATCCCGTCAGGAAGGCTATGAGAGAAAATAGGATAAAGTACTTTTTCATGAATGGCTACTAATGTGTGCTTGACTTAACCACATTTACCCTGAATCCAGTTCAGGGTTTACACTTCGCTAAACTTGCGGTAGGGGGGGATGATTGTAATGAAGACATAAGCTAGACGCTTAAGTCCGTTTTAGAGGCCTGACGAGTCCAGTTTATTTTGACCGTGCCTGCCATTGCTTCAGTATTTCCTTGGCTTCTTTAGGGGAATAAACTTCTTCTTTCTTAGACTGATCCAATCCCACTTCAATCTTTTGAAGTAAAATCAATTTATCCATCAGTTCATCAATAGAAAACTGATCAGGCATATCCTTTAAACTCTTTATTACTTGATCTTTCGTTATCATAAACTAGATTTTTATCAATATACGCAGAATTCTTTTACCAAATTGTCCAGTAAAAATTTCACTTTGTTGAAAAGCAGTGTATAATCTACAGGTTTATTTTGAATGTAAAGTTAAATGATCCTGAGAAGATGTATAGGTTCAATGAAGACTCAAGCGAGACGCTTAAGTCAGTTTTGTGCTGTATTTACATTAATTTATATCTAAAATTATTTCCTCAGCGAACTCCTCTTCATCTATATCTAGAAAAGTTGGCATGGGAGTAGCTTTTGCGGTAAATCGTAGGTTTAAAGGATATTTCTCTTTGGTTTGTTTAATATCCAATGATTCTATAGTTGCTCTTTCTTGCAGGAATTCTTCATATACAGCTATGATTTGATACAGTAAGAGGTTAGCGTCTGATAAAGCTTGTGCTTGCTCAAAAGCTAGCCTGAAAACTGCATCATTAGGATGATCAGAAAGCGTAGGATCTTGTCCATAATTAAGTATTTGCAATCGCATCCACTTCTTTAGGGATTCATTATTAATGGCTTCAGACTCTATTTGATGCCTTTGGTCAGAAGCTACCTCTATTATTAGATCTGAATATTTGCAACAATGTATTACACAATCATATGAAATGCCTATGATGGGAATTCCAGTTTGTGCTTCATCACTAACTTCAATTTCTTTTTTATCAAAGTTATAGGGTAAAAGAAAAGTAAAGCTTTCATCATTACGGGACTTCTCCTGATAAGTCCGATTAAAGTCTCCCACAGTAGAGATTTTTGCTACATCCAGGTATGCCGAATGATTAGAAACCGCACTTAACTGACCTACTTGAACAGGATGTTGTGCTTCTGGTTGGCAGGCCATTAATAGCCCAATACATATTCCTATCAGTATATTCTTATTCATATTGAGATCTGGTGTTTACCACATTTATCGTCTTGTTCAAACTCGTGGTAAAAACTGCTTTTTTTAATACTTGTTAGGGTCACTAAATATATACGTTGTCAAATAACCCAAACCTATGGTGAATTCAGCGTATGAATCTAATTGCTGATAACTGGCGAATGTATGTAGCCTATGAAATGACCTTTCCAGTTGTACATTAAATCCTTGAAGGTCATTGTAAAGCCAAATTTTGCTTGAAGCTTCTAAAGCAAATAGCTTATAAAAGTACCTACTTACTTTAATCACAATACTATGATAATTTTCTGCTTTCTCAGCATCAGAAATATCAAGATTAGCATAACCAAGTGATAGGTCAACAGGACTATATCTATGCCAGAGATCTATTTCAACGGACTTATTTGTTAAATGGTAAAATTTACCAAGTGTTACATCTTGGTAAGCTAAACTTAATCCAGCACTAAAATATGGATATGAGAAAATATTATCTAATGATAAAAAGCCATCCAGCAATGTATTATCATCTACATTAGTTTGATAGCCAATTGAGCTTTTAACTAATCTTGAATTAAGAAAGTAAGGTGATGAAAGATACAGTTTACCACCTAAAGGGTTATTGATTAATCCGGATTGAAGATATACACCGACCTTTTGACTATCAAAGTAATGTGCTAATACATAATTTTGTAAGTATACCGTTAATATGCTGTCTGAACTGACAGTAATGTTTCTAGTAAGCATTCCTACCGAGGAAAAGGTCAATCTTGTGGGCAGTTCTTTTACCGTTATAGAAAAATTACCATGCAAATCGCTTATTGTTTGATTGAGTGAATCTTCAATTACGTCTACTCCTGGTACTGAACTACTGTCATCAGGGTTAATCACTGTTCCTGTAATGATGTGTTGACTCAAAGCAGAATGAACGAGGAAGCAAAGAAATAATAATGTGATTAACTTCATTTATGCTGGTTTTGTCAACAGGTAATGCATGGTAATGGAGTAAAAGCCAGTTTTATGCATTCCCATTTACCTGCAATCCAAATAATTTATGTTTATCAATGTTATATTTAATATTCCAATAATAGCTGCCCCCATCAAAAACTAGTACCCTTTCACCTAACCAATTATTTGAACTTTTATCTTCCCTCCAAAATGCATTGATCAAAAGAATTCTGTTACCATCTTCGTCAAGGTATCCAAAGTATTGCCTTTTATACTTTTTTAAATTCTGATGAATAATTGGATTATATTTTGTGCCATCTTGATTGACTAATTTCCTATTTATTTTCTTCAAATCACTTCGTAATGCCTCTTCCGCCAATTCTATTTCCGACCGGGTTGGAGTGAATCTTTTCTCATCTATAAAATCGGCATATTCCTTAGGAAAAATCGCACAGTCAAAATTCTCAGACTCAAAATGTTCAGCCATCATTGATTGACCAAATGTTGGTACATTAATGAGGATAATTTTAAGACAGATTAGATATTTGAAGATTTCCATCCTATTTAAATTGGCTAATACAATCATATAACCTCAATCTACTACCTACATCAACAATAAATCCTTTCTAGTATACACTATTTACAACACTTTCAATAGAATTTTTGTGAAATTATCATGATAAGTATGAGTTTATGTCAGGCATTAACATCATGAATGCAAAATAAGGTATGCATCAGTGTGGATTCATGTCTCTGTAACTGTATCCCTATGGCAAATTCATGAAGTTTGATCTACCCCAAGCCGAAATAAGTGACAGATGCAGACTGCGTGATGCCTGATTCCTGAAAATAAGTGGTAGAACGGCGGTTCGCAATGTGCTGCAACTGACATTCTGGCGTAAATTCTCTGTGATTGATCACTTATTTTCCAAAATAACTGACAGAACACACTGACTCAGAGCGTTATATGTAAGATTTAGAGGCTGCGCAGCGTGCATATGCATGGTCCGTGTAAGAATCATAGATAGAATCACAGTGACGCGTGTGTTATTCTCCAAATTCAGAAGCTGCAACCCGGTATTCTTTCATATATTCTTCGGTTATTGCTTAAGTATTATTTACTTAATATCAGCCAGGTATGCTATGTTTAATGGATCGTACTTTGTTTTATGCTGAGTAAAGTACTCTAGGATTGATGCTAAGGGTACTCTCTACTAAATACGAACTAAAACAATCAAGATCATGAAACTTAATACCGTGGATGGCGTGATGCTGGCCGCTCGCCTGATTCTTAACAATGCCAATAGAGATGCGGATACCGCCAAGCGGATGGCGCAGTACAATTTCCCGTCCAAACGTATGCAGGAAGGGGAGAATCTGATGTTGCTCCTGAAGGATATACAGACCTCCAAGAAAAGTGCGTATGATACGCAATGGAATATTTCTAACCGTATCTCCCAGGAGGTAAGCAATTTACGTCCCCTCTTTTTGGAGCATGTGTCTGCTGCCCGATTTGCTTTCAGGCATGATCCTGAGATACTGAATGCGTTGAACATCAGTAAGGTTTTCAGTAACCAGTGGGCATGGATAGGGCAGGCGGAAGCCTTTTATGTGCAGATCGCAGACCACAGTGATAAAATGCTGCCCTTCGGGTTTACGGTAGAGGAACTGCAACAGGCCAAAGCTTCGGTAGAGGCATTGCTGGCCCTGCGTGATGACCGCATGCTGAAAAAAGGAGAAGCGGAAAACTGCACGGTCAACAAGAATGATGCGGCTAAGCAGCTTAGAAACTGGGTCAGGGAGTTTCATGCCGCCGCCCGTTTGGCCCTGAAAGATCAGCCCCAGAAGCTGGAAGCCTTCGGCATCCGCGTCCGCTCTCTTCAGTAGGGTATTGCAAATTGAAAATTAAAAATTGCAGATTACAGATTATGAAATTCACCAATTTGTAATCTGTAATTTGACAATACAAGAGAAGAACACAAGCATCAGTGTAAAGGCATCACCTAACTGATTAAATCTTAACCTTCCTTCTGATAAGAAAGACTTGCAAGGTGGTTAGGATCCCTTCGTTATACTACGGGATGACTTCAGAACGATAAAATAACTCCGAACTGTCATTCCGCAACGCAGTGAAGGAATCTTGACCACCCTGAATTAAAAGCTTTGGGTTGCGGTAAAGATCCCTACGCTGTCGCTAAGGGATGACGTCATGCTATAATAGATATTAGTAAATCCATTACTTGACATAGTAGAGCAACCAGAAGGAGTACTCTTTAAGGCTGTAAATTGACCGGTAAATAACCGCAGCCACAGTTAATTTCTTTGAGTCATCCTGGGAAACTATTTTGTATATATAGTTACGAATTCACGTAAAAATGTACTATACGTAGGTATGACCAATGATCTTGAACAAAGGTTAACCGAACACTATCTGAACAGAGGTCAAGCCCGGACCTTTGCCGGAAAATATTACTGCTACTACTTGCTGTATTACGAAAGATTCAATTCTCCCACCCATGCTATTGAAAGGGAGAAACAACTAAAGGACTGGAACAGGAAACGAAAAGAGGCCTTGATTGCTACCCTCAATCCTAAGTGGAATTTTTGGAATACTGAAATTATGGAATGGCCTCCTCACCTTGGCATTACTTCAAGATAAGCATGTCAGGACTTACATGGTGGTTTCCATGGGTTGGTTAGAATATCTCCCTCCGTAGCAGTAACCAGTGATTTGCATTGCGGCTTCCACGGGGTGGTTAAGCCCTCCAGGCCGGAATCCCTAACGGGATGACTTTAAAACGTCAAGACAACGCGGAACTGTCATTCCGTAGCAAAGCGGAGGAATCTTGATCGTCCCTCCAGTCCTAATGACTTGCATGATGGTTAAGATCCCTAACGGGATGACTTTAAAACGTCAAGACAACGCGGAACTGTCATACCGTAGCAAAGCGAAGCCCCGTGGCGCGGGAATCTTGACCACCCTGAATTAGAAGCTTTGGGTTGCGGTAAAGATCCCTAACGGGATGACTTCAGGGCGGTAAGGAAAGCGACGAATTGTCATTCCGTAGCAAAGCGAAGGAATCTTATCCATCCCTCTAATGCCGATGACTTGCATGACTGTTAAGCCCTCCAGGCCGGGATACCTAACGGGATGACTTCATAGTGGTAATAAAGCCAAGCTGTTATTCTGTTAAGGATTCAGTCCAGTGAGCTTTACCACCTCACTGTAATTTACAATCTTCAATTCAATAATTCTTAAAACTAATCTCGTTAGCGAGGCCTACCGAGTTGAAGCGTA
The DNA here is from genome assembly GCF_038039535.1 of Catalinimonas locisalis. Classification (NCBI taxonomy): domain Bacteria; kingdom Pseudomonadati; phylum Bacteroidota; class Cytophagia; order Cytophagales; family Catalimonadaceae; genus Catalinimonas; species Catalinimonas locisalis. The sequence goes on from NZ_JBBPHP010000027.1 coordinate 71,278, forward strand.
CGTACATGGTGAGGGGTTCTTTCTCAGCGGTACTGCCTTCGCAGGAGGGAGCGGGCTCAATAAAGTAGACCAGGTACTTCTGGCTGCGGTTGGAGAGCTCCTGCCGGTCCGCTTTTCCCAGCGTTTTCTGGATTTCCTGCTGGCTGAGTCCACTGAGGTGCTGAGGTAGTTTGAGCACCTGCTCCTTCATCAGGATACGCTGCCCCATGCAGCCTGCCTCATCTTCCATAAAAGCAGTTTCGTCAAAGTTTTCTATATCCACCGCCTGCTGGCATTGCGTAAAGCAGATCGTGCTACTGATGATCAGGCAGGCCTTGAGTATGCGCATGTGTTGTATAAATCTGATCCCTGTTTTCATACACAATATTAGTCACTGCGTATACTAATAAAAAGTAGCAGACAAATGTTTTACACTAAACAGCAGGGCTTATGTTTACTGATAAAATGAGCGAGGAGCTACAGGCTTATGTAGCCCATGCAGATGAAAATGATTTTATTCCCGTTCTGGTCACTACCCAGGAAATCGTAACAAATACAGCGGCTTTTGATAGCAGCGGACTTAAGGTGAGCCGGAATATAGCAAGCATACCTTTGCTGAGTGGAAAGATCAAAGCTTCGGACATAGGGAAGCTGTTGGCGTTGGAAGAGGTAGTAAAGGTAGAACTAGATAGCGAGATCACTTTGGATAAAGCTTAAGTGATCCTAAGGGATTACTTTTTCTACTAAGGCAGTCCGGGGATAGCATCAGGTGGCGTAGTGGAAAAGGCGGCCTGATGTGGATCAACCCTTCCAAAGCCGAATTTAGGATCACGACCGGGATTACCCAGATTATCGGCAGTCAATGCCAGCAAGCGGCGTAAGCTTACATTACTGGCATAACGGTGGGTACCCTTGGCAATCGCGGCTGCTCCTGCCACATGCGGACAGGCCATGCTGGTGCCACTGTATTTGACATAGCCACCTCCAGCTTTGGTGGATAGCACATTTTCGCCGGGAGCACATAGCTCAATCTCATCCCCTTTATTACTGAATTCAGCCAGCGCATTATTACTATCAATAGCTGACACAGCAATGACCGAGTTGTATTTGGCAGGATAACCTACCGGTGCTCCATAACCATTACCCGCTGCAGCTACCAGAATCGCTCCTTTGTCCCAGGCAGCCTGGCAGATGGCTTCTACCGCAGAAGGGGCAGAGGATGCCCCCAGGCTCATACTGATGATGTCCATATTCTTTTTGTTGATACACCAGTCAATACCGGCTATCAGGCTGCTCCAGGCTCCTATACCAGTGCGGCTCAATACCTTTACCGCATACAGATAGGCCGATGGAGCCACGCCTACCACACCTTCACCATTGATAGCAGCAGCTACCGTACCGGCACAGTGGGTACCATGCCCGTTGAAGTCCATAGGGCTGCTTTCATCCTCTATGAAGCTGACGCCAAACTTATAGTTGTCTTTCAGATCGGGGTGATTGTAGTCAATACCAGTGTCCAGTATAGCTACCTTGATGCCCATCGCCTGTGTTGCCAGCCAGGCATTGGGCGCTTTGATCTGGTTGATGCCTTCGGGGATGGTTTCTGATTGTACCATCGGCATGCCTTCATACTGAAGATGGGCAAACTGCTGGCTGCCATGATAGGCATATACCTTACCATCTTCCTCCACCTTGGCGATGTTGTCGTTCTTTTTCAGCTTCTTGATCTCATCATCGGTAAAGGAGCCCATCACTATAGGGGCTTCATACTGATTGACATCATAGCCTATTTGTTCGGTAGGCATACCGGAGGGCACCGCCTGCCCTCTGGACCAGTCGTTGGCATTGAAAAAGCTGGTATCGGTAGATATCGTGTTCCTTACAATGTCAACCTTGTCTTCTGTCTTGTCAGCACGTTTGTCTTTGGGCTTAAACGTGATGATCATCCTTTTCTTTTCGGATTTGGCCATGGTATTGTGGGTTAAAAGTGAATGAAATAAATATTCTGTATTCTTTATTAGGTGTAGGTAAGTACACTTTTGTAACCCATAAGCCCTGCTAATTTGAAGCAGACATGATGCAGGTCATTTTTATCGTGCTTAAAAAATATCACTTTGCGGATGTGAACAGAATAAGAATGAACACTGAGCCTAGGGCTTGGTTAAAACCATAAACTTAGAGCACCATGCAATATTACTTCAGTAAAAAATTAGCCAATACTACCTTTGATCAGGCATTGGAAAAGGTAGGAGAGGTGTTGAAATCTAAAGGCTTTGGCATACTCACCGAGATAGACGTACAGGCCACCATGAAAAAGAAGCTGGACAAAGACCTGAGGCCCTATAAAATCCTGGGAGCATGCAATCCCTCCTTTGCCTATCAGGCATTGCAGGCCGAAAACAAAATCGGGACCATGCTTCCCTGTAATGTCATTGTACAGGAACTGGAAGGTGGTGCAATAGAAGTTTCGGCAGTAGACCCTATGGCTTCTATGCAGGCAGTGGAAAACCCCGCGCTGGAAGGCATAGCCGGAGAAGTGCAGGCCCAGTTAAAGTCCGCCATAGAAGCGCTATAATCAATCATTTAGTTTAGGCTCTTGCAGTGACTTCGGGGCTGGACTTCTTTGCTTTTACAGCGGTAAAAAGCCAGTAAAATGAAACTAACAAATAAGTAATGCCATAGAGCAGACTAGTATTGATCCAATGTCCCTGATTGATGAAATACTGAGCAGCGATCAGCGTACAAATGATGCGGACAATCTCTAACGGAATCGCTATCCCGGGCTTCTCAAAGAGGCTGCCCAGACTGAGGAGAGAAAATAATATCAAAGTCGCTATGCCTGCCTTTTCAATGATTTTAAGCTGTCCTTCATTAAAAAGAAAGAGAGCAGTACCGATCAGTGCGAGCAAAAACTGGAACAAAATATAGTAGTTTAGCCGGGCAGAACCTTTGCTATCATACTTTTTATAACTGCTTTTATCCACTTCCTGAGGAGCCTGATAGCCTCCCATTTCGGCGGGTTGCCAGCCGGGTTTATTGAACAGGATTCGCGCACGATCACTCCAGCGATGCGTCTGCTGTAGCTGTTTGCCCATGGCCACATAAGGCTTCAGATTTGCCCAGACAGGATTCCAACTATCTACCGGCTGAGTTACCCCATAGGTTGGTTTTTCCTCTTCTTCCTGAAAAGTACCAAAGAGCCTATCCCAGACGATAAAGACCCCTGCGTGGTTTTTGTCAATGTACTTGGGATCACGGCCGTGATGCACTCTATGATGAGAGGGGGTATTGAAAATCCATTCAAACCAGCCGAGTTTACCAATGGTTTCGGTATGTATCCAGAACTGATATAGAGTAACAAAAGCGGATACCGTGACGAAAGTAAGCGTATCAAAGCCAAGGAAGGCCAGAGGAAGGTAAAAAATAGAGGTCCAGAGGGTTTGAAAAGAACCCTGGCGCAGTGCAACTGACAGATTATAGTCTTCACTTTGATGATGCACCACATGACCACCCCAGAATAGATTCACTTCGTGGCTCATGCGGTGTGCCCAATAGTAGCAGAGGTCTACCAATACAAAGAGAATGGCAATCGTCCACCAGTTGACCGGGATTTGTATAATCGCCAGATACTCATAGACCAGCTGATACATCGCTACGACCAGCACTTTGAAAAACAAGCCGGTTACCTGCTGCGTTACCCCACAACCGATGTTGGTAAGCGCATCATTAAGGCGGTACAACTTCTTTTTCTGCTCAAACTGTATGATCAGCTCAAGGCCGATGAGCAGAAAATAGATAGGAATGGAAAGTACAATAGGGTTAATGTCCATAATGCTATGATCTTACTTTGTGTAAAAAGAACAACAGAAGTAAAGGTTTTGGATCATTTTTATACACTCATGCTTTTAAAATAGCATATTTTCCAAAAAAGACCATAAGTTTGCAGCCTCTTTGAATGTATAAAAAGACTAAATATATCGCATGTTAAGGTTTTTCAGATTACTCTGGGTTTTTACAGCATTGATTTACTTTGCTGCACTGATGTTGAGTTATGCCTATCTTCCCGAACGCGTGGGGATACAGGCGGATATGGAAGGAGTGCCCAATGAGTTTATAGAAAGGGATACTTTCTTCTATTTCGGATTAGGGTTCTTTATCATCGCCAACCTGCTGGGCTCTATTTTACTAAGTGTATTGACGAGCGTACCCGAGACTTCAGGCTTCTATTTTAGGAGTGAAAACTTTAAGGAGGGGATTACTTCATGGCTGAGTTCCTTTATTGCCATCATCAATATTTTCTTGACTTCAGCGGTGATGTACATAGCGCTCTTCAATAATCAGGGAGATTACCGGATGAGCCAGTTCAACTGGCTGATCTATGTAGCTCCTCTGCTGTTGCTGATCAGTTTGATATGGCTGGTTTCTATCATTATCAAACGTTAGTAGAAAAATTTTCATGCTTTGTGCAAGATGGGGTGAACTCAGATTCGCTCCTTCATACTGTATTTTATCCTGATAAATTTCCAAACTTTATTTAAGCAGGAGGTTAGAGATATTTATTCTCACAGACTTTAAAACCGTACACAAAAAATAAACTGTAAGTTCTTTGAAATGTGAAAGGATTTAAAGAAAGGGATTGGCAGCTTTGTGTTGCCAAACATAAAAGCCAAACCAATCCACTTTCAGAAGATGCTCAAAGATATCAAAAAGTCTCTACAATCAGTCTATGGTAAGCCCTCATGTCGCCAAGCATCGCGGCTCTCCAATCTAGCGAAGCTTATTTATGCAGTTATCAGCAGTGGCAGAAGCTCTCTTCAAAGCATGGGCAAAGGCCTTGCTGAGCACACGGACCTGGAGAGCCGAGTTAAGAAGGCCAAACGCTTTCTGACAGCAAGTATACTGATTACCTTCCACATGTGGCTTTGCTTTTTGTTTGGCTAAAAGACCGGGAGTGGACTTTCATCATCGATGGCTCAGAAGTGGGCAACGGTTGTACAGCCTTGATGGTCAGCATTGTCTGGCGTAGGCGTGCACTTCCAGTCTGCTGGCTGGTTCGCAGATGCAATAAAGGGCATCTGGACGTCATCAGCCAGTTGGCAGGGATAATGCCGAAAACAGACAAAAGCATCATCTTGCTCGGTGATGAGGAGTTTGACAGCCCAGAACTTCAGCAATTCTGCTAGAAGAACAAGTGGAAATATGTATTCAGAACTGCTAAGAACACCATAGTGTCACCAAGCGGGCATTTAGAGGATGGATTCCCCATTGGCAGCCTGTACCCAATGGAAAACCACGACCACTGGCTCTGCGAGGAGCTTTACTTCACCAAAAAACTCATCGGGCCAGTTAATTGCATTGTTTGGCACCAGGTCAGGTGCGAACAGCCTATTTATTTGGTGAGCAACCTTGAATGGGCCAAGGATGTCATGGCTTATTACAGCAAGCGCTTCCTGATCGAAACCATGTTTAGGGACATCAAATCAAGTGGCTTTCATATCCATAAAGTAAAGATCAAAGACCCAGATCGGCTATTCAACCTGTTGATTATCGTGGCCATTGCCCTATTGATTGTAACGGCTTTTGGCAGCTTCAAAAAGCAATGGATAGGCTTTGTAGGCCAGTTTGCTAGAAAGGACAGATTAGACCAGTTTTCCACTTTCCAAATGGGATTTAGGGCATTAGCTTACTGCATAGAAAAACGCATCCGATTATTCCCTAAATTTTCAAAGAACTTCTTTAAATGTTTTTTGTACGGTTTTAAATGAAAAATTAAAATTTTTTCTTGAAACAAATAATAGCATGAATGCAGATAAATGAAGTAAATAGAAAAGTTGACTAAAATTTTGTGTCATTATTCTTAAGTTGATAAATGTCATTAAGCCGGACAGGGTTACTGTTCTCATCAGTGATATTCAATTCATAGCGAAATCTTACTTTAGTCCCAATGGGTGCGTGGTAATAGATGATCTATGCTGCGCCTTCTTCTGTGCCTATACAACCATTAGAATAAGCTTTACCTAAAGTATGTGGATTGGTGGTAGGATGAATCAAAGCCCCCTGTCGTATGTGGTTGATCATAGGCTCTAAAAATGGTATTTGGGGCAATTTGGTATACTTGCCATCATCCCTTTGCGTCAGAAAATAGAGTTTTGCTGTCACAGGATTTATATAGGAGGGATTTTTTTCAATCCTAACGATCTCTCCCTCTCCAATTGGAGTCCTCAAATTTACTTCTCGCCCTGCAGTCTTAAGGTATTTGATTTCGTTTCTTCCAACCCTGACTGGAAAAGTATATTTTGTGGAGTCATGAACAATGATCCTAAGTTTATATTCCGGAATATTGACATCTACTATCGTGTTTTTTAGTTCTGCTTCTATTTCATTGGCAGTTTGCTTATCAGGTATATGAAGGGTATCTCCTTTATGTAGAATAACGGCTTCTTTTTGATCGTAAATAAAGATTCCCTGCTTCATTCTTTCATAATAATCATAACTCACCAGGGTATCTATGATCCAGGAGTTAGCACGAATCAGTATGTGTTCACTCAATGCATAATCCAATTGGCTATCTTGTAGCTGTAAAACGCTATCCAGAAAAGTAAAGTATTCTTTCATCTTAATGTCACGAGGAATAATAAAGACGGGCTTAAATTGCTCATTAGAAATGATGATAGGGTCATTACTTTCAGAAAGCTCACTTTTCACGTCATTAGCAGTTTCTTCATTTTCTTTGCTAGTCTGAAAATGCGTACATGCTGTAAGCAGTAAGTACATTAAGGATAATATTAACCCTATTGTGGGAAATGACTTCATGCTGCAAAGAAATCAGCAAAAGCTCAATACAACAATGATTTTGATCATAGGTAAAGTGAGAGATAAAAAAATCATATCTTCATATTCTAATAAATCATTTAGAGTTCTCTCCTATGGTATTTAGGAGAGAACTCTAACTGTATAAATATACTCTCCTTCAGCATTAACATAGAAAATCTGGGATCAAGTAAGTCCGATAAAAAGTAGTATATACTTGATGATATTCAGGACATTACAACTTCAGCCCAGTAGAATAATTCTTTTTTTAGTTGTTTAAATTCTGTGAAGAGATGCTCAACCTGCTGTTTTATTGCTATATGTTAGAACGGTATAACTCATCAGATACATTGGTTTGCCGTTGAAGAGTTTCAGCCAGATACTTTTCATGTTCTTCAATAGCAGTTTTTGTATTAGCTATTCGCGTAGAAAATTCAGTAAGTTTTTGTAGTAATTCCTGTGAATGCTTTTGCAGATGTTCAGGCAAAACTTTTTCCATAAACTTTCTGTGTAATTTGTGAAGAAATCTTGACTCATCTGAAATGTAGGCTACTTCTTCCTGCCATTCATGGCTTTCAAAATGCAGTACCTCTAGGCTTGCCCGTAAGAGGTATTCAGACTTGGGAGTAGATAGAAGTTTCATTGAACTGACAATTTATAGAATGCATTTTTATACTAAAATTTAAGCGTATCAACTTTGCTCCATGGTGATTTTCCGTTCTTCTTTTGCCTTTACCTCAGGAGGGAAAGCGGAGATAAACTTTAGTCTTTCTTTTTTGCAAATCATTTGAATCACGGATTTTCCAGACAGAGCAGAAGGAGGCAGGCCTCCACCGGGTTCTACCCATTGCCCAGCCATATAGAAATTTTCTAGTCCAGGCAGTTTCTTTTCCATTTTTTCTAAAAACGTTTCTTTAGTCAACTTCCATCCTTCATAGCTTCCTTTATAAACCCCGGTATATTTTTCATAGGTAATAGGCGTTGCCAAATCCATCATTTCAAATTTCCCCACAATTTGAGGAAACCTACTTGTTAATCTTTCCATCACTTCCATCAGAGTTCTTATCTTTTCTTTTTTATACTTTTCATTATTGTCAGCAAGTACTTTCCAGTAATGGTAATCAGTTTCTATCATAGAGGTAATTAAGGATTTTCCTTCTGGTGCTAATGTGGGATCAAAGTTGTATACCTGTATATTCAGCCGATCATGGCTTACATTTCCGGCTTTCAGAGGTTTTTTTAAAATAAAACTTCTTCCCATAGCGGCTCCTTCCAAATCTTGGAAGGAGTAGTTAATGCCAAAAGAAGCAAAAAGTATGGGCCTGAAAAGTGGCAGTGAAAGGTAGTAGTGATCAATTTTTTCATCCTTGTATTTCCCTTGTAACATATGATAGATAGTAGTATATCCATCGGCAGCTGAAATAATATAATCAGCGTATAACCGATGCCCGTCTTCTAATACTACCCCGCCAGCACAATCATTGTGTACAATGATTTCTTTTACAGCCGCATTGTAGTGGATAGAGCCTCCGGTAGACAGAAACTTATTAAGAATTTTATTAATAAAAGGTGCTGAACCACCCAGAGGATATCCGGCTTCTTTGTTGTTCATCCAGGCAAGCGTATAAAGGATAGCGATTACAGGCATGTCCTTGCCAAGACTAAGGAAAAGGGCCTTTAGGTAAGGGTTTTTTAGTTTTAGAGCAATATCTCCACAGGAATACCGGAACCATTTCATAATTTCTCTATAGACATATAGGCCTTTAAGGCCATGCCTTACGCTTGTGAAAATGTTATGAAAGAGGTTATGACTAGGTTGGAGCGTTTGATCATCTATTAAAACCTGAATGGTTTTAGTAAAGTTGTGGATGAAATCATCTTCTTCTGGAGCTATTTCCAGCCAGTGCGCTTTAAGTTGATTTGGGTTGCAGTAAAGGATTACGTCTTCTCCTTCTACATTTTCCAGATGAGTAAATCTATCGTGATTGACAAATTCAGTTCCATCTAAGGCCCCTAGATCACTCCATAATTTATGCATTTTATTAGTGCTTCCAGAGCCTACCAGCCAATGTATACATCCGTTTATAATAAAATCTTCATGTTTCCAGGAGGTACACTGCCCCCCCAGCTTTCTCGCTTTTTTCAAGGATACTCACCTTAAAGCCATTAATGGCACCATAATAACCAGCTGAAAGACCAGCGATGCCTCCTCCAATAATGATCATGGACTTTTCTATATTCATAATGCGGGTGAGTGAAAGTATTGTAAAACTTAGTATTAATTCCTCCTACACTCTAGATAGGAGGAGTTAATATTCTGTGGTCAAAATCCTATTGATTATAGTAAGACAGTTTCAGACGAAATCTCCAGTTGATTCTCGATCTGCGAGATACCAGGAGTGAGCCAGGTAGCTCTTTCTGCATCTTTTTTTTCGGCCAGAGAGCGAACTTTTCCTTTCAGGATAGCCTTGCTACCATCTAATACAATATGAATTCTATCTGCATCTAGCTGTGCATGTCGTCGGAAAGCATTTTTGATATTTTCACTTATATCGGAGGGTCTGACTTTAGCTTTAACATGTATAGAGTTAGTCACACCGCTTACCCCCAGAAGTTGCTCAACCGCGTCCTCGGCTGCGACTTTTTGATAGTACCAATCCACTTCACCTTCTAACGAAACCCAAGCCTGATTAACAATTATTTTAACTTTGTCATCTGGAACGTTAACATTCCAGCGAAGTGCATTGCTAACAGCCAGTGCAATATCTGCATCAGTATGCTGACTGTTTCCGGGAAGTTTCACAACAAATTTCTCAACAATTGCTTTAACTCCTTCTATCTTTTCTGCTGATCTTTCGGCCTCTCTTTTCTTAAAGTAAGAGTCAGTAAATCCGGAAAGGGTAACGATCCCATCATTTACACTTACATCAATCTCCGCATGAGAGATTGGAAACCTCCACTTTAGTTCGGCCATTACGTCCTGTTGGAGTTCATGATCTGATTTTGCTTTCATGGCATAAAAATTAAGGTTGGTTATATGAAATCAATCTTGCTTTTATAAAATTCTTCAAATTAATCATGATGAGGGGTGATCTAAGTCATCGCTCCAAATGATCTTGTTAAGCGAAAACTATTAAGAATCCATTAGCTAAGTCTTCTGTTATTTTGATAAGGTGGATGAAAAAAAGTCAGCCAGGATTGTGATGCGCAAAATATTATTAAATTGCTAGCAATATGACTTCAAATCATCACTCAGAAGCCTTCATCATGATTTATTCTCACCAGTTAGATAAGATGCTTAGGCTTTATCACAACTAAGGCTTTTGCTTTTCTTGTTTTTTAAAGTATCGGCGAAGCAGGAAGTTGTGCTGTAGCGCTTTCATGTTCTCATTGAATAAGCCAATGCCAGTGTGTATCTCATCAAGGCTAGTCTGTACTTCATTTGCTAATGTACTATTGCTGAGCAGCAAGCCTGCAGTACCTTTACCTTCTTCTAAGTTCTGTACCATCAGTTGTACGTTTTGCGCTACTTCGGATATTACTTCGCTGGATGTCTGCAACTTTTGCATGGTATGCTGAAGCTGCCCTACTATCAAAGTATCCTCAGCTAAAAAGCTGATGATACCAGGACCACGGCTGATCTTGACAGCAGTACTTTCAAGTTCAGTAATAGTAGCTGCTGCTCCTTCACTGGCTTGGGTGAGATTTTGCAAAGTTTGTTGAAGATACTGCGCAAATTGTTTATCACGAATAAGCATTCCTACAGTGCCCTCTCCTTTATTGATATGATTGGTTATGGCTACCAGATTTTGGGTAAGAGTGGCTACGTTTTCATTGGAAACGCTTAGCGTTCTAAGTAAAGCATCAGTATCTACATTAGATTGTGAAATAATCCAGTCATTCATTTCTACAGGAAGTGCATGGCCCGAACCAGGTCGTATATTGATAATAACATTCCCAACTAATCCATCCGTACCTATTGTAGCTACAGCATTTTTCTTGATATAGGTTCTTACAGCTTCACGGATGAGCATATCCACCTGAATGGCAGAGTCACTGACAATTTTGATGCGTTTTACAATACCCACATCGATACCTGCAAAACGTACACTATTACCTTCTCTCAAACCATTTACATCAGTAAAGCGAGTACTTAGTTGAAAGCGGGTATTGAACATGTTACGCTGGTTCCCTATCATGTATAATGCTACAATTAAAAAGATAAGCCCGAGCATCACGAAGATACCTAGCTTGATTTTATGGTGTGTTTCTTGGCTCATACGAATAAACTTTACAGGAAAAACCCTTTTACTTTAGGATCACTGAATTGTGATAACTTTGCATAAGTCCCCTGAGCGTAGTTTGTACCATGGGATAAGATTACAATCCTATCACCCGTGATCTTGGCACAATCCATATCGTGCGTAATAATCATAGAGGCTGTATGGTGCTGGCTTTGTACTCTCCTTATGAGTTCGCTTATTTCTTTGGCTGTGATAGGATCCAGTCCGCTGGTAGGCTCATCATACAGAATAATTTTAGGATCCAGCATAAGTGTACGGGCCAGTGCTATTCTTTTCTTCATTCCACCTGACAGTTCAGAAGGCATAAGTTCTACTGCTTCAGGTAGTCCAACACTTTCCAGAACTGCCTCCACTTTTATACTGATTTCTTGTTTGCTTAACCTACTATGTTTCCGTAAAGGAAAACAAAGGTTCTCACGGACGGTCATGGAATCATAAAGGGCTCCCCATTGAAAAAGAAATCCAATTTTACGACGAAGTTTATCTAATTCGTCACGTTCTAACATAGCAACGTTTTTTCCCAATACGTAAATTTCTCCTAAATCCATAGGAATCAAGCCAACAATACATTTGATTAACACTGACTTACCAGAACCTGACTTTCCCAAAACCACCAGGTTTTCTTCTTCGCAGAGTGTCAGGTTAAGATCTTGAAGAACCTGGTGATCACCGAATGATTTGTAGAGATGACGGATTTCAATTACCTCCGAATCTATTAAATTAGAAGTGGAGGAAGCAGCTTCAGTGATTACCGTTTTCCTCATAGCTCATAAAAAATATCTGCTACCAGCACAGCCAGAAAATCCAGCATGAACACTAGCATTGATGCCATTACCACTGCTGTATTAGCGGCAGCACCTACACCTTCGGTACCCTTTTCAGAACAATAGCCCTGATAGCAGCCCACTAGCCCGATAGCAAATCCAAAGAAAAAAGATTTACCTATAGATGGTATGATATCTCCAAACTGAAGATTGGCAAATACCTGGTTAAAATACAAAGTCCATCCTACACCACCTTTCACATTCTCAACCAGAAAAGAACCCACCAGGGAGATTATATCGGCAAAAATAACCAGTACGGGCAACATGAGCGTGGCTGCCAGTACACGTGTCACTACCAGATATTTGAAGGGGTTATTACCGGACACTTCCATTGCATCAATCTGCTCGGTCACCTTCATTGAACCCAGTTCTGCACCGATGCTTGAGCCTACTTTTCCAGCACAGATCAGTGCTGTAATGACTGGTCCTATTTCCCTCACAATGGAAATGCCTACCATAGAAGGCATCCATGACTCAGCACCAAACTCAATTAATGTTGGTCTTGATTGCAAGGTAAGCACTACACCCATAATAAAACCTGTTGTTCCTACTAGGGGTAATGATTGGTAACCAATGCGGTATGACTGTTTGAGGAGTTCATCAAACTCATAAGGTGGTTTGAAAATCTCCTGCAAGAAGTCAGCGGCAAATTGTGAAAGTTCGGCAGTAATGATCAAATACTGCTTTAAATTTCTTGGAAAGAATGTAAACACAGGTTTTTTTTATTAAAAAGGTTAGCGACAAACCTACCTAATGTTTAGTCGGTAGTAATAGACTTTTCAAAATACTGTTCCAGAAGGAAACTTATGCCTGCTAATACGAGCAGAGAAATAGCATAGTGTAGCAACACTTTTCGTGTGTTATTATGAAGTAATTTGTCCTGCCAGCTAAGACCAGGATCTTTCTTTAAGGTAAGTTTCATGGCTATAAATATTTGGTATTCAATCGTTCAAAGCCAATTTCAGCACATCTGTCATATATTTCAATGACATATATCATCGGTATGGATAGTCAGTATAGGGTGTATGGACTAAAGTAGAAAGACAATTCCTGACGATACATGCCAAAAATTAAATAATATGATTATATGATTCAGGTCATTGATTCCGATGATTATGATCATCCCAAATACAGTTGTTTCTATCTTTATTTATACACCAAATAATAAAATCCGGAAAACGTCACTATCTGTTTAATTAGGAGAATGAAGAAGTATTGCCAGCAGCTAATAGCTGATCTGTGAGGAAAAGATCATATTATAACTATGAAAACATACTACCATGAATGTAAAGCAGTTTTATGACGAAGCATTGGCGCATGGCTCTTACGCAATTTTAAGTGAGGGAGAAGTAGCGCTTATTGATCCGGCTAGAGATACTCAACCTTATCTGGATTTTGCTCGTGAGCATGGAGCCAAAATAATAGCTGTTTTTGAAACGCATCCTCATGCTGATTTTGTGAGTAGTCATCTTGAGTTCTATGAAAAATATGGAGCAACCATCTATATCAACTCAAAAGTAGGTGTTTCTTATCCACATCATGTAATGAATGACAAAGAGGAAGTAAAAATAGGACAAGTAACAATACGTGCTTTATACACTCCCGGACATTCGCCTGACCACAACACTTACCTGCTGCTTGATGAAGCTGGCCAACCTCATTCCGTTTATACAGGAGACACCCTATTTGTAGGGGATGTAGGAAGGCCTGATCTAAGAGAAGGAGCTGGGATGATCCATGCCAAACGAGAAGAACTGGCACATCAAATGTACCATACCATTCATCAGGTTTTTAAGAAGATGGATGATAAAGTGATCGTGTATCCAGCCCATGGTGCGGGTTCACTCTGTGGTAAAAATATGAGAGCAGAAACCTATAGTACTATCGGACAGGAAAAGAAACATAACTGGGCTTTTCAGGTGACGGATGTAAATAAGTTTGTGGATTTTTTACTGAATGACCAACCTTTCATACCACAATATTTCCCCTTTGATGTTGAAATAAACAGAGCAGGGGCAGCTCCACTGGAAGAAAGCATAAAAGGAATTACTCATCATCATGAGGCAGAGTCATTAGAAGCTGGGGTGCCAATTGTGGATGCACGCGTTAATATGCTGTTTAAAAAGGGTCATATGAAAGGGGCGATTAATATACAGGAAGGTGAAAAATTTGAAACCTGGTTAGGTTCCATTATCTCTCCAAATAAGCAGTTTTATTTGGTAGTAAACAACGACGCACAGAAAGAAAGACTTATAAGAAGAGCGGCTAAGATTGGCTATGAGACTCATATTAAAGCCACCATCATAGCCCCTCAGTATTTCCAGGAAAGAAGTCAAATTTTAGACGTAGAAGATTTTAAGCTGCATCCGGAAATGTATACCATTGTAGACGTACGAGCAGCTTCTGAAGTAGTAGGAAAAAGAATATTTTCACATGCCTTAAACATTCCATTAGCAGAGCTGCGGCATCGGATTTCTGAAGTACCTCTTGATAAAGCAGTGGTGGTGCATTGTGCAGGTGGATACCGTTCGGCGATAGGGTCCAGCATACTGGAAGGTATGCTGCTGGAAACTAAAGTATATGATCTTGGAGAAGAAGTAAATAAGTTTCAGGCTGCTGCGGCTAAACACTCATAGCTTAGCTTCAACGTTTTTTAGGATTACAAATAAATTTTTAATAGCCATAAATAAATTGACTGATATTGAGCAATTGTGATCAAATTATGACTTAGTGAGAGAAAATTGATGGTTATACATTTTTCTTCAATGACCTATATCATAATGTATAGTGATGTAAGTCATCTCAAAAGAATGAGTAGAAAAGTAGTTTGGTAGAAAAAAATTGCCATGAAATCCTTCAAACGTATTCTTGTACCTACTGACTTTTCTGAGACTGCAAACAATGCACTCCTCTATGCGCTTGAATTTGCACTCGCAGCAGATGCAGAGCTCATTGTCTTACATGCTTATCATGTCCCTGTGCCACCTTCCTATCATTATCCTGTGGGTTATTACGAAGGAGTTAGTCCGGAAGAGTTCAAGAGAGCAGCTGACAAAAAGATGGAAGTTTTACAGAATGATTTTTTGTATTCTCCAAAAATACCTTTTGAATGTGTCACCCAAGCAGGTTCTGAAACAGATATCATTGAAAGTACAGCAATAGAGAAAGATGTGGATTTGCTGATCATGGGAAGCCGGAAAGCTGAAGGTGCAAAAGCATGGTTTGGAAGTGTGACCACCCATACTGTGAAACATAGTAAGTTTCCGGTACTGGTCATACCTCAGGAAGCAAGATTTGTACGTCCACAAAAGCTAGTATTAGCCACTGATCTGGCGCCTATTGAGCACCTCAAGGTACTGGATACGCTTAAAGCAATGGCCAGGCTGTTCGGAGCCAACATGGAAGTTTTGCATATCCATCCTGAAAAAGAAGATTATACCCGCCAACAAACAGAATTCCGTGAAACTTTATGTACTTACTTGGGAGAAGCTACTGAAATTAACCATATCAGACATGAACATGTAAATGAAGGCATCCAACAGTACCTGGATAAAAAACAGGCAGATTTGCTGGTGATGCTACCTCAGCATCATGGGCTCTTAGATCAATTGATGCATAGCAGTAAAACAAAGTACATGATATTCCACACGCATAAGCCTTTGCTTGCTCTTAAGTAATCATATTCACTATGGGATACACTTTTGAATGATCAATCTAATTCGTTTAAGCTATTATGAAGGCTCAACGTCTGAGGAAATGATTTTTAGTTTCGTTTACCAGAAGTACCATGTCAAAATAGTCTGATAGTTGACTATGGTATTTATCTGAGTAAGGAAAGATTTTTCGTACTAGCCACTACATTTCTTCAGAAGAGAGGTTTTCTTTTCGTAAATCTATAAGATAGGCACTACTACCTGTTTCACGTCCTACCATAGGGAATCGTTCTTCAAGGAAATGAGTGATAGGTTCTTCTTCAAAATGAAAACTACCAACGGCAATAGAAAGATATTGATCCTGAAACCGGTTGTGTAAGTACTGACCTAAAGACCCGGCTGTATTACGTCCCATTTCCTGATTTGGTACCCAGGCAATTAGTTGAAGTTCGGTACTGCTAGTATCCATCCAATCAAAATAATGGCTAATCTCACTATTAATGCTCTGGTAATATCTTTTTAGATGAGATAGGCTGGTAATGTAGTGGTTGATCACTTTTAGTGCCTGCTCTGCTGCTTTCCGCTCTGCGTGAGGTAAGGTTGGTAAGTTATCATGTACACTACAGAGGGTGAGTAAGAGGTATTCCTGATAGGAAGGTGAATCATAATAATATAGCCCCCATGCTTCTTGTAAGCTGAGGAGTTCCCGTATGTTTTTCACTAAAGTGTCTACTTCCTGTTTCCATAACGTATCAGTATGTGTAGCTGCGATACTTTCTAGCCTGCTGAGGCTTTGGTCTACATCTTCATGTTGATAAGCCATTAAGATCACTTCAGGACGGTCATAGCTCCAGTCCAATATCTGGATCACCTCTGAATCATAATCGTTTTCCACCTGTATTACTCCTTTATTAACATACTGATAGATTTGCTCTGCATGATTGGAATCTAACTGAAAAGCCATGACGGAATAATCTGCATTGGGCAATAAGTATTGGACTATGCGAAAACGAATTTCAAAAGTTAACAGAGAATTATGTCCAACGCCAATGGCTCTTTTACCCTTTACAAACTGCTTGAGTGAATCCAGACCACTTAGTGAATGAGTATGTACAGGAATCGCGTGATTCGTTAACCATTCCCTTGCACTTTGGTCAGAAAGAGAAGAGCTGGTCATCAGTTGTTGAAGGGTCTGGGGGTAAAGCAAAGTAGTATATACTGTTCCTAAATACCCAAGCCAGCAGGGGGCAGATACACGGTTTACTCCTTTTAGACTTGGCTCAACCCAATATGCGTTGTTGATGACAAAAGCAAACTCAGTTTCGCTTATACCCAACAAGTTTAGAGGTAAAGATTTACGAAAAACTGTACTATCAATTTTGTCCATCTGGTATGCTTCAGTATTCCAGTTGTTAAAATCACCAGCAAGGGTTACACTGAAAATGGAAATGGCTGTTAAAGGTATTACGTTCTCATTATTTCTCTGAACTGCGAATTGATGATCAGAAGTGCTAAATTCAAAAAAAATACTATCATTCTTTGTATAATAACCCACAATGGAGACTTGCTGACTCATTCCCACTGAAGGAAAAAGAATAGTAAAGAATACTATGTATTTCAAATATTTCATAATGTGGTAGTATTAAAAGGACGCTAGATGTAAATGGACAATTGTAGGAATACATAAGTGCACACTTGATCCATAATTTCAAAAAATCACCTAGCATCCAATATCTGATTGATGAAGAATCTAGTCATCAAATCTGGTTTTTCAACCTATTGATTTAACTTAAAAGGGTAATAACCTCTTCGTCGGTAAGCTGAGGAAACGTTTCATAAAACTGGCTTACAGCATGAAAATTGTCAGAAACTTGCAGGCAAATTACAGTATCAACTTTCCGTAAAATGTTGTGATATGCCTCCTGAGATGCTACCGGACTTGCCACCACCAGGTGTTTTGGATTCTCTTTCTCTACTAAATCAACAGCAGCCAGCATGCTGCTACCAGTAGCTATGCCGTCATCTATCAGCATTACGATTTGATTTTTTATTCTAAGGGGTTTTCTGTCACCTCTGTACAGTAAATATTTTTCCTTGATGACTTTTTCTAAGCGGCGAATCTCTTGCTGTATATATTCTTCAGCAACATCTCCGTGCCTGTTGATAATATATCCCGATGTACTTACAGCGCCAAGAGCAAATTCAGGATAAAAAGGGTGCTTGATTTTTTTAACAATGGCCACATCCAATGGCCAATGCAATTGGTCTGCAATAAATTTACCAATAGGTACACCACCACGGGGTAAGGCTAATACTACTCCATGCTTTACATCCTGATACTGATGCAACTCTTTCATCAGTCGCTCAGCGGCATCCCTTCGGTCAAGGTATTTCATGAATCAAACAAAATTTAACAAAAGGTAATGAAGTGTATCTTCATTTAAACAGACATAAATCATAGCTGCCGATGATCTTGGTCAGTGAAAAAAAACAAAGGATTGTGTATGTTAAACTTCAAAATCTTTTGCCATGCAGTCATCTGATTTTCACCTGCTTGTCATGAAGGATTCTTCAAAGGAGATTACCTAAATTATTACTAAAGAGTAAAGAGAAAAAATGAGTATACTGGAGAAGTATAAAAATTCGGATTTTCTAAAAATACTTATCGCAGTAAAACTTGAGTTGAAATATGAATACTATACTCAACTTAACCCATTAGGGCATTGGCAATCATAAGGTAGATTAAGATGCTCAGGATGTCTTGCATGATGGTAGCCAGTGGGCCTGAGCCAAAAGCTGGATCTAAGCCAAAGCGTTGAAGTGTCCAGGGAAGTAAAAGGCCAACAGATGTGGCTACTGTGCCTGCTGCTACAACTGAAACACTCACTATCCAGGCTATTTGAATATTTTGAGAAATATATAGTGATACTGGTAGGCTAAGTATGCCCAGAATTATTCCAATTAGCGTTCCGGTACGAAGTTCAGTGTAAATCATTTTTTGAATTTTTACCCTGCTTAAAGATAATCCTCTGATGACAAGTGTTTCTGTCTGAGTACCAATTGCATCTGCCAGATAGACGATTCCCGGTACAAAAAATGATAGTGAGATATAATTTCTTAGTATGCTCTCATAGTCTGCCATGAGATAAGTAGAAATGAAAGAGCCTGCAAGGCCTATTAATAACCAGGGAAGACGGTGTCTGAGGCTTCTTAAAGGAGGTTCACCAATTACTTTTCTGGCATGACTGCTTTCTTTTCTGATCCCCGCAAGTTTGTGCATGTCTTCAATATGTTCTTTACGTAATGTCTCAATAATAATTTGGGCAGGAATGATGCCTATAAAATGTTCTTGCTCATCTATTACAGGTACTGTAGAAATGTTTTGGCTAATGGCATGGGTAGCTATGTATTCCAAAGAATGGTGTATCTTTACTGCAAAGCAAGGTTGCATCATGTCAACTGCCTTTTGATCAGCTGCGCTTTTGAGCAACTTATTGAATGTAAAGTAACCTTTCAGGTGGTTTTGAGTATCAGTTACAAAAATATATTGAATTTCTTCCCAGTCTGAGTTTCTGACTTCACCTAATGTTTTTTCTATAGTGTCTTCCAGACTTACAACAGGAACACGAGAATTAATAGATGCAATGGGCTTCTCGTTTTTCATAAGTAATTAAGAGTAATCGCCAGAAATGAGTGGTAACTTAGTGCTTTAGATATTTATTAGAGGCATCAATGAATAGCCTTTGAGTTAATATGTAAAATGGCAAGCTTGGAAAGATCAAGGTCTACACCTTTTTCCTCTGAAAGCGATTCTTCCAGCAGCTCTTTGATTTCAAACAATCCTAATTCTTTGGCAAATACACTTAATGTACCATAGCTGGCAATGTTATGATGACAAAGGTGTTGTATGGATGTAATGATTCCTGCATCTCTGACGGCTGCATCTGTACATCTTTTCACCATCTCCAGGGCTTCTGCTGTCAAGCCTTTTACCCCCTTGTTTTCTTCTCCATGAATATTTCTTTGTAAAAGAGAAAATATTTGTGTTATACGTTGCATATGTTTTCTTTTGGTTCCTATCAGATGATCAATGGATTGTTGCAGTTCTTTACTTGATGAGCTTTCCCTTAGTTTGGGCAAAGCTTCCAGCTGTTGCCGTTCTCCATCATTTTGTTCTTTAAGCTGTTCTACAAACAGCTCTTTTAAATCCTGTATGTACTTCATGCTTAGGTATACTTGTGGTAGTTGAATGTACGATATTCATTCACTGCATCTCTGGTTAATACTTGTCTCCTCAGGCTTATTATGTTAGTGCTGGTTTAATTAGAGCATGCAACTCCTTAGGAAGGTTGTCCATGATGTCCTGCCATTCTCCGGGAGATATATAGTGGCCTAATGCTTTAAATACCTTTTTAATCAAAAAGATAGAGTGATCGTGATCACCGAAGTCTTCTTCGCCAGTAGTACGATTTTTTGATTTTACTGCATCAATGAATTCCTGAAGGTGTTTTATTTCTGAAGGAGCTTTTCCATATTTCCATTCTGTCACATACATTCCTTTCAGAAATAAAGGTAGCTGGGCCATAAATTGGAAGGATTCCTGTATGCCAAGCCTGTCTCTAAGCGTGTGCAATACTGCTTTAAGAATTCTTTCTGCCTTTCTCACATTATCAGGTGCCTGTAGTTCTATGGCAAGCTCTGTCAGGAATTTATTGGCCTCAGAGGCGTGATGGTCAAAGTAATGCGTTCCCATAGTAGGCGAATTAAAAATTGAATATTTGGTTCTCTTGAAACCGTTTAATTGGTAGTATCAAAATTGATCAAATGCATGTACAAAACGGATGATCTAAATCACCATCAGCGTTGATTAAGATCATAATCCATATCTAATCTGGTTTAAAGTTTTTTAGAAAAATTTTAATGATTATGCAAATATTTTAGAGTCACGGAGATTTCTACAGGGAATAATAGTGATACTGAACGTATGAAATATGTCTTTATGGTTTTGTAGGAAAAGTTACTTTTTTAATATCTTTTTATTAAACAACAGATAATTATTAGTATCTGTAATCTTGTTTTGTATAGAAGGTTAGCTCAAATTTTATACATATCCTCGTTGTAGCTGTAAAAAGTCAACAGTAATCCATATAAATCGCCATCAGACAAACTCAGGTACTACACCCTGACTTTTCTCCTTTTCAGTTCTGTTGACAATCACACATTCTGTGGTCAATAACATACCAGCAACAGAGGCAGCGTACTCCAGCGCCAAACGACTAACCTTGGTAGGATCTATGATGCCGCTAGAATATAAATTTTCAAAGGTTTCGTTTTTGGCGTTAAACCCGAAATCATCGGTTCCGTTTTTTACCCTGTAGATAACTTCAGACTCCTCTACTCCAGTATTGATGATGATTTGTCTTAGAGGTTCTTCCAGCGCTTTTTTAACAATGTCTACCCCTGCTTTTTCATCTTCATTGAGCACCTCTACGCTTTGCAAAGCCGATAATGTTCGGATGTACGCTACACCACCTCCTGGAACAATCCCTTCCTCTACAGCAGCGCGGGTCGCATGCAGCGCTTCATCTGGCTTATGCTAAAATTAGTCAACACACCTACTGGTAACTCTTTATTAATCAAGTATTTAAGCATGATCACTTCAAAATACTATTCGCTAAGAACTAAAAAACAAGCGGTACAATATGTTCAGGCTGGGCTA
>NZ_JBBPHP010000028.1:0-88082 GCF_038039535.1 Catalinimonas locisalis
GGGTGCTCTGGCAGAATTGCCAAATTGTAATTCAAAGATTAGCTTGAAACAAAAGCAAATTTTTAAACATGCTCTAAAAATCATAAGTCTGAACAAGAGCCATATTACTGCTTTATTGATTCTCCTGCTCATGACCGCCTGTGCACCATCCATATATTATCTGGGAGACACCTACCCCCCTACTACTATTGTTGAAGTATTTTATGACGAAAAAGACATTGGCAGAGACTACGTCACCATAGGTAAACTGACACACGATAAAATTCTGGATTACTCCGCTGAAGAGATCAAGCAGGAGATGATCATTACTGCCAAACAGAGAGGTGCTGACGCGATTGTCTTTTCAGATTTTGTAACCACGCGGGAGAATGATCAGGATGGAGATCGTTTGACCGTCACTGCAAAGCTCATCCGTTACAATGCTACCAATTGAACTGGAAGCTGGCTAAAAACTTTGTGCAATAAGGATGAGTACAGCTATCGGAATTTATCATTCAACGCTACTCTTTTACAGAAGGAATGCATACTTTAGGTAGTATTTATGAGCGATTCTACGGAACATACTCTAAAACTAGCCAGTAAGACACTGCAAAAGACCGGATTCATCCTTATCCCTCTATCCATGCTCCCTCTTCTGGTGATGGACCCTCCCCTAGATGGCGTGAGTTTTCCTGAACATATCGTCCTGATAGCCAGAATATTGGCTGCCACCTCCCTGGCAGGTGTTATGTTGAGTGCGGTAGTTTACTTGTTTTACCGAAAGCGGAAGAAGGTCTACCTGAGTGAGCAGGGTATTCAATTTCCTAAGTATCCTTTCATTCCCTGGAAGCGCATTCAATGGTACAAAATCCATATCATTTCCAACTATGGGCTGAATGGAATGATGCTCAATACAGATTATGGCAAAGTAGTGATAACGGCTGAGGATGATGAAGCACTCTACCACTTTAAAGAAGATTTCAAAGAAAAGATAAAGCAATACAATCCTGCTGCCCAGGATTTTAGAGAGCTTAGGTCTTCAAAGGTAAAAGCAGTCATCATCTCGGTCATACTCATAGCGATTTACCTGACCGCCTGCATACTTATGGAATTTGAGAAGAGATTTGTATGGATATTTTTACCGGCCTTATTAATCAGTATCGGAGCCGTTTGGATTGAACATATCAAGATAAGCAAGAAGTAAATTTATTTCATGGTATTGTATATTCCTCATCCAGCTCTTACAATTCATAACATTGAAAATTTCCACTTACTATATGGCTCAGAAGAGATGCAGTAAAGGGTAGAAACTTGTAAGATGAAAGGTGCTGACGCAATTGTGTATTCAGATTTTGTAAGCACACGGGAGAATGATCAGGAGGGAGTGCGTTTGGCCGTCACGGCAAAGCTTATTCGGTATAATGCTACCGATTATAAAAAAGGAGCAAGCCAAAAGCTCTAGGCAATTGGTTTGCTCCCTGAGCAGATTTCTGCGTAGCCAGTTTGTTCAGATGATAACTACGCTGCCCACTGCATAAATAAAAACACTAAATTCAAGCCTCTTCCAAAGGCTCATCCCGCATCACGGATTTCACTTTGGCTACTACTTCGGGAGAAATCTCCTGTAAGCCATGTACCTGCTGTGCATGCTGGGCGGCCATAGTAAGGGCTTCTTCTTCGGTTTCTGCCTGTATCACACCTTCACAGTCAAAACCTACATCTTTACAACGAATTACTTTTGCCATAAAGTTAGTGTTAAGTTTACTTACTTAATTTACGCTTAATATTAATATCATAATCGTATTATCAATTTTTTAATATACGGAAGACCTCGGGTGATTTATCCGGAATTTCTACCCTCAGATAGTATAGGCCGGGTGACAAATTCAGGCTTTGTGTATTGATCTGATGGAAGCCCTGGGTACTGGAGTATTGAGTTTGTTCCTGGTACAGCTGATCACCGAATTGATTGAGCAGCTTAAAGGTGACCTCTCCGTCATTCACGCCGGTTTCTTTTGCCCTCACCTGGAGTCCCACATCACGATCATCTAAGGAATTAGGAAATACCGTCCAGGAGCTAATCTGTTGATCGGAAGCCTCTTCAACAGGAAGCATACCATCTTCACTTACTGCAAAGATCAGTGATAATGACCTACCCACTGTCCCCTGTAGGTTTTTTTCACTATAAGGTGTGGCCGTCAGGAGATAAAAGCCTTCTTCAAACGATCCATTACGATAATCACTATTTACATTACCGAAAAGAGCAAAGGGAGGTGTATTTTCAACTACTTCAAGTACCAATTCTGTGGGAACAATATTGATATCTGTCTCTACCAGAGTAAATTGCACACTGCCCACTGCCTGTTCATTACCAGAGTTGGCCCGGATATTCAGGTTGGAGCCCTCTAAACTCAGGTCTATGATTTCAAAATCAAATAGTGTTCTGATCTCCTCATCAGTAGTGGCATTGATCAGGCTGAATGATTGCAGTGGATCTTCCAGCAGAAAAAATGAGAGACTCAGTGTATTTAATATCTCCCCCTGAGCATTGGGTAAGGAATATGCGGTTGCTTCAACTGTATATTCCTCTCCTTCAAAAATACCGAAGTCAAAATTACGTCCTTTAAAGTCATTTCCCTGGTTTCCGAAAGATGCATACGGCTCATTATTTTCTATCACCTCCGACGTTAAGCCGCCGCTAATCTTTATCACAACACTCCCCACTTTCTCGGGCACTGTATTCACTTTAATGGCCAGATTTTTTGTATAGGTTTCGTAATAAGATATAACCGCACCATCGCTTAAAGTCTTTATCGGGTAGTCATATTCAGCATCATATAACTCCAGGCTGGCGATACCAGCACAACCTGTCAGCGCTGATAAGGCTTCAAAGGCCTGGACAAATCCATAACCCGTACCAAAATCAAAGCCTGTATCTTGCCCGGGGGTGAATGGATCATCCATATCAATCGCGGTATTTTGCAGAATTTCCTCAATTTCTGAGGGAGAAAGATCTGCGGAGGCCTGTTTCATCAGAGCAGCAATTCCAGCCACATGAGGTGCCGAGGCAGATGTACCAAAAAAATTAGGAAAACCATCACCTTCTTCATCACTTCCGGGAAAGAAAAAGGTAGTATTGGCACCGTCAGGACCACAAACCTCAGGCTTCTCCCTTACTTCGGGAGCCATGGGATCTCCACAGGGAGAGAGCAATATTGGCGTTCCGCCTGCGGAAGAAAAGAACTCGGGAAAGGGCTCTGGTGATCCGAAGGGAGGAGTATTGAAATAGGGTACCGCTCCCACTGCTATAGCCCCTGAAGCATTGGGGTGCCCAAATACGGTGCTGCTGTTGGTAGCATATTCTTCTTGTAGAGGACCTCCGAAGTACATGTATTTTATCCTCTCGGGATTAGGATTAGGACCTTCAGGCTCTATTCCATTCTCAGGAGTCCCTACCCATTTGCCAATGACGATATAGGCCTCTACATAGAAATCTGTTCCCACACTGAGAAATTCAAAGGGATCATTACCAATATTACCATCAAGGCTTCCAAATATAGCGCTACTGAAATCTCCCGCCTCTGTAAAAATAAAGATATCCATATCGCTCATCGCTCCGGTACTTGTCGGACAAATAGAGGCGTAAGGCTGTGACCATTGGAAAGAAAGGGTGGCTTGAGTGGGTATGATTATCCGCTGAAATACATCTATTTCGGCACCAGGATTAAAGTCGTGCAGTACATAATCTCCTATCGGAAAGCCGTCGCCTTCGGTCAGTTTATAGACTTCCGGTGCCGGACGAAATTCACTCTCATAAGACTGTCGTGCATCATTACCTGCAGAAGAAAAGTAAGTTACTCCTTTTTCTTCTACCATATCTACTGCCTGGGCTATGATACCATCCTGAAAAAAGGGATCATTTAAATATCCAATATCATCTACAATGACGTTGGCACCGGCATCATCAGCGAGACTCAGAATTCCATTGGCAAAACTAGGCTGCCCCAACCATGCGGTATGGAAAGCTAATCCTGCCCCGGGAGCTACATCATGTACAATCTCAGCCATTGCACGTCCTTCATCTATCCCCTGACCCGGAGGAAGGTCCAGGAGGATGTTCACGGGAGTAGTATATCCATTCGGATTTCCTGGTCCGGGCAGATCACCAGTTCCAATACCGTCTGCTTCACCTTGCAGAGCATTATAACTATCTGATAATATTCCTACTATTGTACCATCACCATTTATACCACAGGTATTCCTGGCCACGTCAGAAGTTTGCGCCACATCTCCCTGTGATGTAACAGAACCTATTCTCCTTTGGGGGCGATAGCTTGTGCGTACAAACCGAAGTCCGCTCACGTTCTCAAGTTGATCAATTCTGGAAATAGGAAAAAGTCCGGATACCATTCGCCCAAAAGCTGACGCTTGTTCCATTCCCAGTTTTTCTAATGTGGATTTCAGAAGTTCCCCATCCTGTTCTGCGGTAGCTTCAATTACAACCTTTTCTTCTACCAGGATGAGCGTCTGGTCAAATCCTTGCTGTTCGGTATACTCTTTCCAGGAACCTCCCCGGGAGACTTGCTGATGCGCTTGATGCAAGCCCCACAATACCTGTGATACTCTTGTGTCTTTAGGAGTTAAGCGGGAATTTCGGGCAGCAGGCCCCATAGTTTGTTTTTGTAATTGTGAAGGCATTGCCTGAGGCAAATGATTCTCAATTTTTGAAGGAGTCTGTGCTTTAATTTCTGATGAGAAAAGCATTAACACAACTCCCAAAATCAGATATTGTCTAAGTGACCTCATACTAATTTAGGTTTAGGGGTAAAGGTTAATATTTCTTGGGCATCAAAACTTACCTTCAGAAAAATTGCGCAAGTTCTTGGGTAAGTGTATTGATTCTGCTATATCTACTAATTAGATTTTGCTTTCAGTTAGATAATGATGTAAGCCTTTCAGCAGAGATATCGGGATATATTCTGGAGAGGCAATTAGATAGGAGCTTGATTTTGCTAACTTATATCTTTAGTCAAAAGGCTGTTAAAAAGTAACCTTATGAATGAATTTGCTGAATATGCTGTAACCGAATACTGAGTATAGGTAAATTCTGGCAAGCAGCGTGACCGTTAAATATTAATGAGTGAGCTACCTGCTCTTCCTATCAAGCAAGCATTAATAAAGTTAGCTTACTGCCCAAATACCTATAATAAAAAATTAATATGGACAGTCTTAAATAAGCTTCAACCCCGCACTCTGAGATCGTTTTTCTATCAAATTTGATTCACTAATCAATTTACTCAATCTTGGAAGTCGGTACAATACCCAGAAATAGGTATATACTATTTGATCATTTTTACTGCCCGGGGTATTGATATTTCAACTGTTATGAGAGAAACATCAGATGAGTTGTAAGTAATCAAAAGAAAATAATTATCATGTCTGACACATCCATGACTTAAACCTATTCCCATGAAGAACCTGCTCCCCCTTTGCTTATACTTTATTGTACTACAATCCGTAAATGCCCAAACAGAACAATACTACCGCCTGCTCAATGGCTCAGAAAACTCGCAGCAGAAGCGGATAGAACTGTACTCAGATACAGATACTGCCTGGAATAAGTGGGACCATAGAGGATATAGCTTTGGTTTTGACCCCAGCCTTACGCCCATGTATACCAATGTGCAGGGTATACTGAGTACACCCTATATGATACAGGTAAGAGGCAATGAAAACGAAAAGAATAAGAAACGCTGGGGCTATCATGTATTTGAAGGCTATGCCAGAGATGACAAATCCCGCATCACTCTGCTGGTCAACAAGCATGTAGAAGAAGAAAAGCCAGTAGCCGAAATGTATTACTACGGCACCGTCTACAATCATTCTGCTCCGGCATACAACTGGTTGCGCATTGGCTCCGATGTTCGCCAGCACTCATTTATGTTTAGCCGGGACGAAGCGATCTTTTATGGTTCGCTAAAACTAAGCAATGCCTTTACCCTGGGCAGTGTGGGTAAGGACAACATCCGCGAAACACCCCCTGAAGGAGACGATGAAAGCAACTATAAAGAAAGTGCCAGGCATGTCAACTTCAAAGCGCTCAGGGAAAGTGATGATGGCACTATCTTTTACGACAAGGACCGGCATATGGTGGTCATCAAGATCAATGGAGAGTGGATGCAACTCCATGTGACTCCCCTACCCGACAGTGTGCAGTATGAGTTTGAATAACAAGCACAAAGTTGAGAGCCCCAAGTTTATGAGTGGTAAGCAGAATTAATATATAAAAGTGTTAATTTCTAATGCATTTTTTATATTGAGTATCCACTTATTTTATATCATCATCATGCGTAGTATTACACACTTAGCTTTAGCTGTTATTCTTGGGCTTATTATCCATACATCAGGCTTAGCGCAGGACTTATGTTACTGCGACTTTGATAAACACACTGGTGAGGATAGTTATGCTACAGTCAGTATTTTTTCCACCAATCAGGACACCTATGGCCATATAGGTGACCTGCAATACAAGGTGGTGAATAGAGATGCCTCACAGGAGGACAATACCTATCAGATAGAAGTACGTATAGGCCGGAAAACTTATTCGTATCAGGTGGATCAGCTTCGTTTATACTACGATGGGCTTGATCTGGGCTATATGTCTAACCTCCGGATCGGTCTGATGAAAATAGTATCACAGCGGTTTCAGCAATGCCCTCAGGCAGCTCAGGCAAATTCGGCACAGCTTGAACTACTTTTTAACGCTGATTGATAAGGCAAAGAGGAAGCATTCTTCTCTTCCAAAATTCTTCTAAGTGGGTAGAGAATGATAATAATAGTATTTCCTATTGAAACACCGGGCGGCGCATATATTGGGCAAACATTTTTTAAAGGGTATTCACTTAATTTTTGTCATAAGCATTGAAAATACCTACTTTACATATTATCTTGTAAAGCAAATAAAGCAAGATGATAGAGTGTTAACGCTCAATTTTTATTATTAATGCTTCAGAAACTGATACAAACCTAATGAAAGCAGCGGAAAAGCATGAAATAAAAAGTGCTTGTGCCGGAAAAACAGCTAACGATTACTACAAAACATCAACCTTCAATACTAACCCCTATGCATAAAGCTTTACTATTGCTTACTCTGCTTATATATGCGTGTAACAGTGCAGAAAAGAATCCCCCAGCACAGGAGAAAGTAAGCGATCACCTGGAACTTAAGACCATGTATGAAGAGGATCAGGCTAACCGAATGAGCGGAAATATTGACTGGCAGGTGGTTTCCAGAAGAGACAGCTTAAGAGAAGCCCGAGTGTATACCTTACTGGATTCTAATCTGGTTCGCACCTCAGCAGATCATTATTATGCGACCATGATTTTTCAGCACGGCGGAGATACTGTTGCTTCGGGTATGGCCGTAAAAATGATGAGAAAAGCGGTAGCGCTAGACGCTGGCATCAACAAGTGGCTTCTGGCCGCAGCTATTGACCGAGATCTGATGCGTAAGGGACAACCTCAAATCTACGGTACCCAGTTCACAAAAAGCAGTATGGAAGCTCCCTGGGAATTGTACCAGTTGGATAGCACTCAGGTGAGTGATGAAGAGAGAAAAGAATATGGTGTGGAAACCCTGGCTGAGCAGAAAGAAAAGCTTAAGATGATGAATAAGAAAAAGCTTTCCGAACTACTAGCATCGGGACGAGATGTAGATGAGATTGTAGCCTTTACAAAGCAGGAAGATAAAGAGTATTCAGTCTATGACCTTTCAGAAGCTGGTATTAATCAATTTGGCTACCAACTCATGGTTCAGAATAAGCATGAAGAGGCTCTGAAGATCTTTTCCTTCAATACACAATTGTATCCGGAGGGTTTTAATACTTATGATAGCTATGGTGAGTGTTTACGTGTACTTGGCAAAACAGAGGAAGCTGTAGCAGCTTACAAAAGATCTCTGGCTTTAAATCCAGAAAATACCAATGCTGAGCGTGTACTGGCAGAAATGCAGGCTGAATAACATAAATCAGATTTTAGATTCTTTTTAAAATCAAATGAAAAGGCTTTTTTTTATTCTTTCAACACTTAGTCTGCTGTCCTGTCAGGAAAACGAAACCATAGAGAAACGAGTGGATCAAGAGACTGTTCATCCCGACTGGACCAAGCTTGAAATTCCTGGCGGGAGACAAGCCCTCGCAATAGCGGGTAGTATTGACGATACTTTGCTCGTCACTACCTGGACAAAAGCTTATTATACTACTGATCAGGGAGAAACCTGGCAGGAGTCTAAAAACTTTCATGGTCCTATTCCGGGATTGTATATCCATCAGGACACTATTTTGTCCCTGGAGGCTTATCTCTATGAAGATGCGGAATCACCACCCAAGGCAGCTTTGAATCAGTATTACACTATAGATTTCGGGAAAAGCTGGCATTATTATCCAGGGGACACCCATGCTTATAAGCAGTTGATAGGCGTAGTAGCATCCTCTTCAGGCACTACGTATCAAATAAAACATAGACGAACACCGATTTCCGAAGGAGCCAGTAATTTTTGAATTAATCCCTCTGATATTACTGTAGCTTATGGCTACGGAGAAGAATTGATTGACTTTCCTTTTCAAAGAGAACTAATCAATCTCTACATGGATTCCCAGGACAGATTATATGTAGCGGCTTCTGGTGGGGTGCATATTGAGGAAGACAACACTATCTTTTGCTGTACCAACGATACACCTGCTATTGTGTATATTTCTCGTTATCCATTACCACAATAGCAAATAATCATCTAATCAGCTTCAATTCATTCTATACCGCTATTTATACAATGGCACACCTCAATGAAGGATATGAATAGCTATGCAGTAGCTGTGAAATTGAAGACTTCTTCTTACCTTACATAAGTTCAATCATACTACTAATACAATCCATACTTAACCCTCAATCGCTGTATGAAAACAGAAAAAGAAAAAATGCTTGCCGGAGAACTATACGACCCTCTGGACCCACAGTTGGTGGAAGAAAGATTGCGCACCCGCTTACTGATCAAAGAACTTAATGACAGTAGGGAAGATGAAGTGGAAGAACGAAGCCGAATACTTAAAGCGCTTATTCCTCATGCCGGAGATGGTTTATGGCTTCAGCCACCCTTTTACTGCGACTATGGCAGCAATATGATTGTAGGGGAAAGGGTATTTTTTAATTTTAATTGTGTGGTGCTGGATGTGATGGAAGTAAAGATTGGTAGCAGAACACTTTTTGGCCCTAATGTGCAGGTATATTCGGCTACCCATCCTACTGACTATAAGGAAAGAAGCTCAGGAGTAGAGTTTGCTAAACCCATCAGCATAGGAGAAGATGTATGGGTGGGCGGCAGCGCTATCATCTGTCCCGGCGTAAGCATCGGAGATCGTTCCATAATTGGTGCGGGAAGTGTAGTCACCCGAGACATTCCCACAGACGTGTTTGCTGCCGGTAACCCCTGTAAAGTGATCAGGGAGCTATCATAGTATACACTGCAATTTGTAGCTCGTTTACCTTCACTGCCACCTTTGTTACCATGCTAGATAAACTGCTATACAAACAACCTAAATTCATGTCCAAAACTACGCTTTGCTTTCTATTCTTATTGTTGGGTATCACATCTCAAATCAGGTCACAACATATTCAGGAGATTTCTGAGGATGAGTTGAGAGACAAAATCAAAGGATACTGGATAGGGCAGCTTGTAGGAAACTATCTTGGCTTTCCTTTTGAAAACCTGTACACTGATGTACCCATTCCCATATTAGTGGACCGATATTATGATTTCCGTGCACTTGATACCATTGAGCTCAAGATGAACGCTGATGACCGCCGGGCATTTGTTCCCATTATGGCAGGTGCCATGGGAGGAGCCTGGTCCGACGATGATACTGATATAGAGTTCGTTACGCTACATGCGGTAGAGAAGTATGGGCTGGACCTGACTTATGAAGAGATTACCCTGATGTGGAAGAAACACATCAACCGCTTTATCTGGTCGGCCAACCGCAAGGCTCGCGACCTCATGGAAGAGGGAATGCTACCTCCCGCTACCGGAAGTAAGCAGTACAATCCTTATTGGTACAGAATTACTTCCCAATTAGTCAATGAAATATGGAGCGCCTTCTACCCTGGTATGACAAAGATAGCTGCACAACGTGCCGAATGGGGAGCACATATTATGTGCGATGATTGGGCTACGCATGCTACCCGGGCGTACGGAGTTATGTACAGCGCCGCTTTCTTTGAAAAGGATGTAAATGAGCTGGTAACATTAGCCATAAATGACCTTCCTGAAGACAGCCCTTATCGCAAAGGATTAGAAAATCTTGTTTTGTGGCATCAGGAAAATAAAGACTGGAGAGATACCCGCCAATTGATACATGCTCATTATTATCATACTGTGGATGGCTTTGACATTGAATTTCCAGTTGCAGGATCGGTGGTCAACGGTTTGAGTGGAGTAATGGCACTTATGTACGGAGAAGGAGATTTCACCAAGACTGTAGCTATCGCCACAAGCGCCGGATATGATTGCGACAATCAGGCAGCTACCCTTGGGGGTCTGGTGGGCGTTATGCAAGGAGCCTCATCTATCCCTGATTATTTCACCCTAAAGCTTAATCCTGAGTTGGGCTGGACAACACCTTTCAACAATCAGTATATCAACTACTCCCGGGATGGACTACCCAATTATAATACTATCGATGATATTATAGACCGAATCATGAAGATCAGCGAAGAGGCTATCTTGAGCCAGGGAGGTGAGGTGACAATACGAGAGGGTGAGAAGTATTACATGGTTCCTGTAGATTTTTAGACTACAAGTAAGAAAAAAATTATCTGTCAAAAATGCAATCCTCCTTTTGCTGAATGTTTTATTATAATCTTTTTTCTGGTAATTATATCACTTTTTCTATTTTTGCTGAAACACTATTATCATGCCTGACAAAAAGAAATAGTAATATACTAATTCAATTATTGTAGCCCGAATAAAACTTTAGACTATTTAAATGAAAAAACTTTTCAATCTTTTCATCATTACCCTAACTCTACTTACATTCCATAATGCATATTCCCAAACTGAAGCATCTGAAGCTTCAATCATTACCCAAGATGCAGACACTTTAAAAGGCTATGTATACTTTTCCCGCGAGAGTCAATTTATGTTTGCTGACAAGATGGATCAGGAGGGTAAAGCACTTTCTCCCGATCAAGTCAAGACTATCATTCTCAACCAGAACGAAGTATTTGAATCTAAAGAGATTGAAGTAAATGATGAAGTACATTCAAGATTTTTGCAGCTACTTGCCGAAGGAGATGTGAATCTTTATAAACTTCATGATAATAGAGAGTTCGCTTATTGGGCAGAAGACAGTGACGGAAACATATATGCCCTTTCTAATGTGAAGCTGGAATCAAAAAGAGATGGTAAAAGCTACATTCGTTATACCAATACTTACAAAGGTGTTTTAAAAAATATATTCAGTAATCAGCCAGCTCTGTATGCCAGCATTGACCGGCTCAAATACGCTGATGAAGCGCTTATTAATTTATTTCAGAAGTACCACCAGCAATCGGCTCTGCCTTTTGAGGTATACTATTCTAAAGAAAAAGACATAACATTTGAATTAGGCGTATTGGCAGGTATGCAATTTACTTCCATTGGTTTTTCTGGCACGGAAGTGATGACTGACCTACTATCACCTGATTTTACAAATAGTGGTAACTTTGGCTTTGGACTTTTTTCTGACATCAAACCTTCTTTTCTGGGTAAAAGATCATCATTCAGAATTGAGATGCGTTATCATCACTCATCCAACACCAATGGTGAAATGACGCTCAGTATGAACAACCTAAAAGTTCCGTTTGCATACCAGTATCAAATCCTTCCACATGCTAAGTTAATCCCTTACCTAAGCTTTGGCCCAGCCCTAAACTTTATGCTTTCACTCAATGATCAAAGTAATATTGATAGACTGGATAACAATTGGTTACGATCCGGTAATGTTCAATATGGCTTAGAAGCCTCTGCAGGTACGGCTTGGGCAATTAACGAAAACAGTCATCTTTTTTTGGAAGTCAAATTCGGTCTTTTCAATGGTAACCATTTGACCGTAACCGAAATCTACGAAGCAGGTGTTGGTTATGTACCCGCACAAGACTCTTATGTTTCTATATCTAAGTCTTTAGGCATATTTGCAGGCTTTAGATTTTAGGTAGTGCTAGAAAATCACAATCCCATACTTCTCAGGAATTTGACTGTTTGCTGTAGAAAAATAAGTATGATCGTAGTAAAAACTCTGAGATAGAAAGTGTTCAAAT
Organism: Catalinimonas locisalis; assembly: GCF_038039535.1. Classification (NCBI taxonomy): domain Bacteria; kingdom Pseudomonadati; phylum Bacteroidota; class Cytophagia; order Cytophagales; family Catalimonadaceae; genus Catalinimonas; species Catalinimonas locisalis. Next base: position 12,328 of record NZ_JBBPHP010000028.1, read on the forward strand.
TGTATGTGATATCAGTATGCTTTTGGGGTGTCAGCTATACTAGGAGCATGCTTTTTTCTCTGAGAGTTATTTGGATTACTTAGTAGTTTGGTATATCCAATAAGTTTATCTTAGTAAGATAGGGTAATTCATAATTTACTGTTCTGAAGACTTTTATTCATCAAAAGTATCATTGATCGCCATGAAAGAATTCATTCAATATATCAGCATAAATCCAGACATCCGCTTTGGTAAACCTTATATTAAGGGAACAAGAATAGCGCTAGTAGATATCTTACAGTGGTTAGCATCAGGTATGACGCATGAAGAAATACTTGAAGATTTTCCTGATATCAAAAAAGAGCATATACAAGCTGCCCTAATGTATGCTGCGCATCGGGAAAAGATTATCAAAATGATTGCCGCTTAAATCATGAAGTTGTTATTGAATGCCAATCTCTCCTAGATTGTGTAAACTATTGGAAAATGAATTTACTGTAATACAGCACGTTGATAAAATTGGTTTGGAGCATCCTCCAAAAAATTCTGCGATTTGGAACTGGGCATTAAAAAATCACTTCATAATAGTCACAAATGATGAGAACTTTCTAAATTTGACGACTACTAAAGGATTTCCTCCCAAAATTATCCTGCTAAGAACTGGTAATATGAGTACCCAACAAGTAGCGCACCTCCTGATTAAGCATAAAGAAGATATACAAGAGCTAGAAAAAACAAAGGAGTACGGAGTTTTGCAATTGTATTAATAATCAGCATTAAGAAATCACAATCCCATACTTCTCAGCGATTTGTCTTTTCACAGCAATTAAGTGCTGTATTTCAGTCATAAGGATGATGAGATCGTTTTCATCTGATGTTTGCTTTAGCTCCTGCCGCTTTTGCTCAATCAGATCTTTGATGACATCAAACTTAAGCTGATCAATGCTACGGGTGATGACATTCTGTATTTTTTCATCTTTTTTAGGAACATAGACCTGACGTTCTTCCCAGTTCGGACTGGGCATGTAATGATCTACGATAAGGTCAATCACCTGCTTTGAAATTTGCTGATCAGTTTGCTCAATCATGAATTTCTCCATGAGGCTTTTCTGAGTCTCTATATGCTTAAAGTAGGTATCATAAATCTGCTGATGCGTTTCATTTTTTAGCTGTATGTCATCCAGTTCATCTTTGATGTAATGGCATACCATATAGTTTTCCTTTACCGGGTGATGACCATACATCACCAGCACCCGCATAAGTTCCTGCTCTTTTCTCAGAATCCCTTCTTCCAGACCCACAGTAGCGGGTTCTTCAAGTGATGGTTCGTCAGGATGCACAAAATCCACATCAGCCACTTGTTGTTCCTTCTCTTCAAAAAACTGCTGTCGGGAAGCTGAGCGCTGCTGTTTGAGGTAAATTTTGTTCAGCTCAGCAAACAGGGTACTCTCATCCATCTCTAATTTCACGCTGGTCTCCTTGATATACACCTGCCGTTGAATAGGATCGGGAATCTTAGAGATACTTTGCACAATCTCCCGTATCACTTCAGCCCTGCGGATCGGATCTCGCTCGGTCTCTCCCTGAAAGACTGCCGTTTTGAAAGAAATGAAATCCTGCTGCTTTTCCCCTAAAAACTCACGGAACTGACTACCCCCTAACTTACGCACATAGCTGTCAGGGTCTTCTCCTTCCGGCAATACCACTGCTTTTACGTTCAGACCACCTTCCAGAATCATGTCAATTCCACGGAAAGAAGCTTTGAGACCGGCAGGGTCACCATCAAAAAGTACTGTTACGTTTTTGGTATAGCGGGCAATCAGGCGAATCTGTTCCTGGGTTAGGGAGGTACCTGATGAAGCCACCACATTCTTTATCCCAGCCTGATAAAGTGAAATCACATCGGTATAGCCTTCTACCAGATAGCAGTTATCGTCCTGACGTATCTGCTGCTTGGCCTGGTAAATACCATATAGCACATCACTTTTATGGTAAATGGGCGTTTCTGGTGAATTGAGGTATTTAGGTTGCTCTACCTCAGGATTGATTTTCAGCAGGCGTGCTCCAAAAGCAATTACTCTTCCGCTAATGTTGTGGATAGGAAACATTACCCGGCCACGAAAACGATCGTAGTGTCTGGTTCCCTCTTTTCTTTCTTTGCTGATGATCAAGCCTGCTTTTTCCAGCATTTCCTGTTTGTGGCCTACTTTGGTTGCAGTCTTAAGCAGACCATCCCATTCATCCAGGCTGTAACCCAGATCAAAAGTCTTGATGGTTTCTTCGGAGAAGCCTCTTTCTTTAAAGTAGGTAAGCCCGATAGCTTTGCCTTCATCATTTTTCCACAGTTGCTCCTGAAAATATTCAGAAGCGTATTTCATGACAATGTAAAGACTGTCCTTTTCACTTTGGGCTTCCAGTTCTTCGTCTGTCAGGTTTTCTTCTTCTACCTCAATGCCGTAGCGTTTGCCCAGTTGCTTCAGCGCTTCCACATAGCTCATTCCCTCGGATTCCATCAAAAAAGAGATAGCATCCCCGGCTTTTCCCGAGCTAAAGTCTTTGTAAAAACCCTTGGATGGGACTACATAAAAGGAAGGAGTCTTTTCCTGATTAAATGGACTATAGCCACGAAAGTTACTTCCCTGCTTTTTGAGGTTTACATAATCCCCAATTACATCCAGGATATCTACCCTTGCCTTAATTTCATCTATGATTTCCTTCCTGATCATCTGTCAACTATGAATCCTTTTATTCGTAAACCTGAGTGAGTATGTTTGCAGTCATTAATGCAGAAAGCGCACTAACTAATGTCCAAATTTGTAGTTAGAATGTAAATGTCCGCATTATAATTAATTTTGCAAGAACTAGAATCATATAAACCTATGCCTGTCACCAAAGACGATATTATAAAAGCCCTGAGTACAGTAGATGACCCTGACCTCAAACAAGATCTGGTAAGCCTGAACATGATCAAAGATCTGGAAGTGGAAGGAAATCATGTACGCTTCACTGTAGAATTGACCACTCCGGCTTGTCCGCTCAAAGAAATGATCCGCAACGCCTGCCTTGATGCTATTTATGATAAAGTATCTTCCGAACTTCAGGTGCAGGTGGATATGAGCTCCAGTGTTACTTCTGCTCGGAAGAATGCCGTGATGCTGCCCGGTGTGAAAAATATCATAGCGGTGGCTTCCGGTAAAGGAGGCGTGGGAAAATCTACTATAGCTGCCAACTTAGCGGTTTCACTATCCAAAATAGGAGCTAAAGTAGGGCTGGTAGATGCTGATATCTTTGGTCCGTCTATTCCTACTATGTTCAACTGTGAGTTTGAGCAGCCTCAGGTCAAGAATATCAACGGAAAGAATGTCATTGAGCCACTTGTACAGTACGGAGTAAAGCTTATTTCCATAGGTTTCCTTATGTCACAGGATGATGCGGTAGTATGGCGTGGCCCGATGGCCAGCAAAGCACTGCAGCAGTTTTTAGGTGATTCTGACTGGGGAGAACTGGATTATCTGATCATAGATCTTCCTCCCGGAACCAGCGATATTCACCTTACATTAGTACAATCAGTGCCGGTGACTGGAGCAGTAATCGTTACAACTCCTCAGAAAGTTGCTCTTGCCGATGCCCGCAAAGGATTGTCCATGTTCAGACAAAAACAAATCAATGTGCCTATACTGGGTATTGTAGAGAATATGGCGTATTTTACCCCGGAAGAGCTACCTGATAACAAGTATTATATATTTGGAAAAGGTGGGGGCAGAGAGCTGGCCAATAAAATGCAAGTTCCCTTTTTAGGAGAAATCCCGCTGGTGCAAAGTATTCGTGAAAGTGGAGACCGTGGTTATCCGGCAGTTTTAAACACAGAAGGAGAAGAGCCTAAACCTGAACAACTGGCATTTGATAAGCTCGCCCAGGAATTTGCCCGCCAGGTAGCAATAAGAAATGCGAATGAAGCAAAAACAAAAAAAGTAGATATCAACGTACAATAAGCCCGAAATGGAGAATCAAGAAATTGTTACAAGAGTAGAAAAAGCCCTGAACGACATTAGACCTTATCTGGAAACCGACGGAGGAAATGTTAAAGTATTGGGCGTTGATGATAATATGGTGGTGAAGCTGGAACTTCTTGGCGCCTGCGGTTCCTGTCCTATGTCCGTAATGACCATGAAAGCTGGCATTGAAGAAACCATCAAACGACAGGTCCCTGAGGTAACCGATGTACAGGCGGTAAATATTACAAGTCCTGATGATCCTCGTGCCAAACTTCCCGGCAATATGGCCTGATCCTTGACGTTATCAGCCGTAAAACTAATTTTTACTTAAAGTTGAGTCAATCGTCTCTCAGCTGACAGGCTATTTCTTTGATATGAATCAAACCACATTTTCCGTACCTCTACCCCGTACGCTTTACTGTTTATGTGTATTTTTCTTTTATATCATACATGCTAATGCACAAATAGCTGATGAGAGGTGTGGTACCGTTCCCTTTAATGATCAGTTACAGTTAAAATCTGGCATACAGCCTGAAGAGAAAAAAAGCAGATTTGAGCGCTGGATTAATGCTCGCAAAGACGAAGGAATAAAAGAAGCGCTCAGAACGCTGGGAATGCAACAGGATGTGGAAGTTCTTCAGATCCCAGTGGTTGTGCATGTTATTCATCGTGGAGAAGCAGTGGGTGAGGGTACTAATATTCCATTTGAACAAATAGAAGACCAGATCAGGATACTCAACGAAGACTTCAGAAGGCAAAATGCGGACACTGTTGCCACACTTCCTATCTTTGAACCGGTAGCCGCCGACGTAATGATTGAATTTGTACTGGCACGTCAGTCGCCCGATGGATTTGTTACCGACGGGGTTACCCGTACTGAAGGAAATCAGATATCATATGGAATTAATAGTTCCGGTACATTAAGCGACTTAAGTTACTGGCCTGCGGAAGATTATTTCAATATCTGGGTAGTACCATTAAGAAATGGTTTTCTGGGTTATGCCCAATTTCCAATTTCTGATCTTGAGGGTTTGGAGGAGGCTTCTAATAACAGGGAAACTGATGGTATTGTAATAGATTATCGTTATTTCGGTAGCACAGGAAATGCTGTAAGTGGAAGTTTGGGGAGAACTACCACGCATGAGGTCGGGCATTTTCTCGGATTAAGACATATCTGGGGAGATGGAGATTGTAGTGCAGACGACTTTGTGGAAGACACTCCCTTACAATCATCTGAGTCTGATGGATGTCCGATTGACCCGGTAAGCTGCGGTAGTCCGGATATGTACCAGAATTACATGGATTATACCGATGATGTGTGTATGAATCTTTTCACACAGAATCAAAAAGAGCGCATGCGTATTGTATTACTCAACAGCCCACGTCGTGCTTCCTTGCTTACCTCGTATGCACTTACACCTCCGCAAATGGCAGATAATGATGCAGGTATTGATCAGATCATTTCTCCTCGTCAGAGTGTGTGCTCAGGGCAACTTACTCCTTCGCTTGAAGTTTTCAATGCCGGTACCAACACTATCAACAGTATAAACGTGTTGCTTTATTTGCAGGGTAATTTTGTAACTGAATTACAAGCAAATACTACTCTCAATACTGGCGAATCTACAATATTAGAATTTTCTCCTCTGGAACTTGGTCCGAGTGTAAATCCTTATGAAATCAGCTTCCAGATCTCCGGGGTAAATAATATGGAAGATGAAAACTCACTCAATGATATACGAAGTGTAAATTTTGTGGTGCCTCAATCCGCATCTCTACCATTGCATGAAGATTTTGAGGAAATTAACGAGAACTCTATCCTCAATACTGGAATAATAAGAAATGATGATGAACTGACTACCTGGTCTCTTACTGAAGCTCCCGGTTTTGACGGACCAAACAATCAGGCACTTTATTTAAATTATTATGATTATGACGCTGGAATTGGAGAAAGTGATTACCTGTATACTCCGGTCTATGACCTCAGTGGATTAAGAGAAGCCCAGCTTAGCTTTCGTTATGCCTATGCTCCCTATGAGGAAGATAATGAGGTCAAAGAAGATGGTCTGCTGGTCGGCATATCCATTGATTGCGGGGCTACAATAGAAGAGGTGCTGTTTGAAGCTAACGGACTTGAATTAGCCACAGTATCCTCAACCAGTTCTCCATTCATACCGGATAGCCGTGCTGAGTGGAGAAATCTAAGCTTTTCATTAGATGAATATCTGGGACAAAGTAATGTACAACTGGTATTTATCGGTACTAATGACTACGGAAATAACCTTTATCTGGATGATATTCATCTCACCATTGCTGAAGCCAATAGTTTAGACATTGCAATTTCAGAAATATCCTCCCCTGCTCTCTTGTCTTGCAATACTTCTCCCATTCCAACAATTGAAGTTCTTAATCAAGGTACATCTACCATAAACAGTTTTGAGGTAAGCTACCAGATTGATGAGCAGGCTCCCACCAGCTTCGTATATAATGCTTTCACCCTGAACCCCGGAGAAAGTGAACAGTTTACCTTTGAGCAACCGGGTCTTAATGTCGGATTGCATACGCTTTCTGTAAATATTTCTAATCCCAACCTTGCTAGTGATGAACAGCCATCCAATAACCAAATCAACTACGATTTTTATGTGGATGATAAAACAGATATTGTGCCCCTGGTGCAGGAATTTGATAACACCAACAGCTTGGCTGATGTCTTGGTTGGCGAATCTTCTAATGACGAGAATGCCTGGCAGGTAGTAAATCCAGATGGTGAGCGTAGCTGGAATCTGACAAACACAGAAGGCTTAGGCATCAATAATGTTTCTGCATTCATCAATCTGTATGAGTACCAAAATATAGGAACCCAGGATTTACTGGTAAGCCCTACACTTGATCTTTCATCAGTAAATGAGCTAAGTGTATTTTTTAAGATTTCATATGCTTTGCTGAGTGAATCATATGCTGATACACTCCGGCTGTTAGTATCTACTGATTGTGGGCAATCCTATCAAACCGTTTACGAGAGAGCTGGTGCTGACCTGGCGATTACTACCTCTACCGAAGCATGGGTTCCCCAACAGGAAGCTGACTGGCGACAGGAATTTGTTAACCTCTCTGATTTTGCAGGAATGACAGATGTGAGAGTAGCCTTTGAAGTAGTAAATGCCTACGGTAACAATCTTTATCTGGACGATATTGAGTTCTACATTTCTGATGACGACCAGCCGGTTGCCCGTAAGCTGAATGAAAATTCTTATCGGGTATTTCCCAACCCATACAATTCAGTCAGTAGTGTGGAGAATGATGGTTTATTGAAAGTAGCATTTAACCTCAGAGAGAGAGATGATGTAACGATACTTTTGATGGACAGTCAGGGCAAATTATTGAGTGACCGTCTTTTTCCCTTTACTTTGAATCAGACCTACGAATTTGACCTAAGCATGCTTCCCACCGGCATGTACATAGTTAAAGTTTTGAGTAACAGCATTAATACCACAAGTAAGGTACTTAAACTGTAAGCTTTAAGCATATTTACTTAGACTTTGACTGCAAATATTTTAGTATTTTTCGTAAAAATTTGTTAAAATATTACTGATAATTCAATTATTACATTTATTAGCTATTTCAGATTAACTAATTATCAATTTACACGTTCTCACTTGTGGAATATGTAAATGTAATTAACCACTAATTCTTAGGATTTGTACCGTTTAGAAAGTAAGATCAATACTTCGTCTGAGGAATTTAAAAATCATCAGGAATCTTATCGTGAACTAATATCTGAATATCGGACTATTCTCCGATCCACCAGTCAGGGAGGCAGTGAAAGTGCCAGAGCCAAACATAAAAAACGAGGCAAACTACTGGCACGTGAACGCATCAATCTGCTGCTTGACCCAAACACTCCTTTTCTGGAACTTTCTCCAATGGCTGCCTATGGTCTTTATGATAATGAATTTCCTTCAGCAGGTGTAGTAGCCGGTATAGGAATCATTCATGGTAGAGAAGCTATCATCTCAGCAAACGATGCTACTGTAAAGGGCGGCACCTACATTCAGGAATCTATCAAAAAACACATACGTGCGCAGGAGATCGCCATGGAAAACCATCTCCCCTGCGTATATCTGGTAGATTCCGGCGGAGTCTTCTTGCCTGATCAGGCCAATGTATTTCCCGACCGCTTTGATTTTGGCCGTTTCTTCTACAATCAGGCAAGACTCTCAGCAGCGGGATTACCGCAAATTGCTGTAGTAATGGGTTCCAGTACAGCCGGAGGTGCCTACGTGCCTGCTATGTGCGATGAAGTCATTATTGTCAGAAATCAGGGGCATATTTTTCTCGGAGGACCACCTTTGGTAAAAGCTGCTACTGGTGAAGAAGTAAGTCCTGAAGAACTGGGAGGTGCCGAGGTGCACACCAGCATGTCAGGAGTAGCTGATCATATGGCTGAAAATGATGTGCATGCGATACAAATCTGCCGGAACATTTTTGAGACACTGCCCAAAGGCTATCGCCAGATCATTGAGAAACTGCCAAGTGAAGATCCTTACTACGACCCTCAAGAGCTGTACGGCATTGCGCCACTAAATTTCAAAAAGCCGGTGGATGCCAGAGAAATTATCATGAGGATTGTTGATGGCAGTCGCTTTCATGAATTCAAAGCTAAATATGGCACTACCCTGGTTACAGGGTTTGCCCATGTACATGGTTATCCGGTGGGTATTATTGCCAATAATGGAATTTTATTCTCCGACAGTTCACTGAAGGGGGCTCATTTTGTAGAGCTATGCTGCCACCGCAATATTCCACTGGTCTTTTTGCAAAATATTACTGGTTTTATGGTGGGTAAAGAGTATGAAAGGAACGGCATTGCCCGAGATGGTGCTAAAATGGTACATGCTGTAGCCAATGCTAATGTACCCAAGTATACCATCGTGTTTGGTGGTTCGTTTGGTGCGGGAAATTATGCGATGGCCGGAAGAGCCTATGATCCCCGGCTTTTGATGATGTGGCCCAATGCACGTATTTCAGTGATGGGCGGTGAGCAGGCCGCCAATGTACTGGTTACGGTAAAAGAAGCGCAGTACAAGTCCAAAGGAAAAGAGTTTCCTGAAAAAGAATCCACTCAGCTCAGAGAAGAAATCATGGAGAAATATGAGCGTGAGGGTTCACCTTACTTCAGCACTGCCCGCCTTTGGGATGATGGAATTATTGACCCACTGGACACCAGAAAAGTGCTGGCGATGGGCATTGCTGCTTCGCTCAACAAAAAATATGAAGACACCAAGTTCGGCGTTTTCCGCATGTAGATAAATCAAATCATTAAAATGAATAAATACGATAACATAGAATTTGAAGTAAAAGATGGAATAGGAACTCTATGGCTCAATCGGCCGGAGGTGAGAAACGCATTTAACAATCACATGATTGCTGATATCATAGACTGTCTTGAATCAGTGGAACATGATCCTGAAATATTAGCCTTAGTGATCAGAGGTAGAGGTAAGGTATTTTGTGCAGGCGCAGATATTCACTGGATGAAAAGCTTCTCTAAACTTTCTTATGAGGAAGATTATCAGGAGAACATGCATCTGGCCCGCTGTTTTTATATGATTTATACTTTTAGCAAACCTACTATTGCCGTTGCCCACGGTGCTTCATTTGGTGGTGGCAATGGATTACTGGCAGCCTGTGATATTGCCTATTGTGCTGCCAATACTACTTTTTCTTTTAGCGAAGTTAAAATCGGGATCATTCCCGCAACTATTTCTCCTTATGTGATCAAACGAACCGGAGAATTTAACGCACGAGAGCTGATGCTGAGTGGAAAACGCTTTACCTGTCGGGAGGCTTTTGATAAAGGTCTGGTCAACCATATTTATCCCGAAGAAGACATAGAAGAAGCATTGCAAATACTATTCAATGAATTTAGAGCTAATTCCCCCCAGGCAATGGCCAGTACCAAAGAACTGATTTTTAACATTTGTAAGAGCAGTAACTTTAACGAAACCATAGACTACACTGCCAGAATGATTGCCGATGCTCGTGCTTCTGAAGAGGGGCAGGAAGGTATGGCTGCTTTTTTAGAAAAACGGAAACCTTCCTGGATCAGGAAAAGGGAGAATGTCATCAGCAAATAATTTTCAGTTTGACAAATAAATTACTGTAGCATAATGTTCAATAAAATTCTCATAGCCAATCGTGGGGAAATCGCGGTTCGTATTTGTCGCTCTGCCCATGCTTTGGGTATCCAGACCCTTGGAATCTATGCTGAAGATGACAAAGACTCTATGCATGCCAGACTGGCTACTGAAGCGGTTTCGTTGGGAGAGGGCAAGCTCAGCGATACCTACCTGAATATTGATAAAATTATTGACATTGCTCAGCAGTACACTTGTGATGCTATTCATCCCGGTTATGGCTTTCTGTCAGAAAATCCAGTTTTTGTAAAAGCCTGTGAAGATGCAGGTATCGTTTTTATTGGTCCTTCATCTGAAGCGATTAATCTGATGGGAAATAAAATTGCCGCCCGCAAATTTGCCAAAGATGCTAGTGTACCCATCACCGAGGGCTTTACAGGAAGTACTGACGAAATACTAGAGAAAGCCTCCTCCCTACCCTTTCCTCTGCTCATCAAAGCGGCAGCAGGTGGCGGAGGCAAAGGCATGCGCATAGTGCAGGAACCCTCTCTGTTGAAACAGGCAATTGAATCCACAAGTAGGGAAGCCAAGTCTTATTTTGGTGATGAATCAGTGTATGTAGAGCAATTCTTAGATGAACCTCGCCACATAGAAGTACAGATTCTGGGTGATCAGAAGGGCAATCTGGTGCATCTGTTTGAAAGAGAATGTTCACTACAGAGACGTTATCAAAAGATTATTGAAGAAGCCCCCTCTCCCAGTTTGGATGCACAAACTAGAAAAGCCATTTGTGAATCGGCTGTTCAGCTTGCCAAAGCCATACCTTACACCAATGCAGGAACTATTGAGTTTTTGCTGGACAAAAATCAGCAGTTTTACTTTCTGGAGATGAATACCCGCATACAGGTAGAGCATCCCATTACCGAGATGACTACCGGTGTAGATCTGGTGGCTGAACAAATCAGGATTGCTGCCGGACAAGCTTTGAGCTTTGCACAGGAAGATATTCAACAAAAAGGGCATGCCATAGAATGTAGAATTTACGCGGAAAGCCCGGAAAATAACTTTCTACCTTCCCCCGGTGATATTACTTACTTCTCTCCACCACATGCTGCTCAATATCGCCTGGACACTTTTCTGCAAGGTCCGGCCCGAATTCAGAGTAGCTATGACCCCATGATCGCTAAACTTGTAGTTTATGGCAAAGACCGTGAGCAGGCAAGAAAAGGCAGTATGTCGGCACTAAAGAATTTTGCCATTCACGGTATTGATACCAACATCCACTATTTGTTGCACCTTTTGCAATCAGAAGACTTTCAACAGAATCAGATTTCTACCAAGTATTGCGATCAGGAAACACCCATGCTACTGAATGAAATGCAGACTCAGAAAAAGGATTTTCCACTTTTGCCCGTCATCGCTGCCGGTTTAGCTTTTGACCTAAATGCTCAAAATGAAACTAATCTTAAAGCATATAGCCTCTGGCATGAAATAGGGTATTGGCGACATTTACCTGCAATTCATTTGACTATTGAAGATGAAGAAAAGGATGTAGAATTATGGAAAATCAGAGGTGGAGAATATGAGCTTTTGTATAATAATAAATCTGAAGCACTTCAAATTTTGCACAAAGAAGACGGAAAAATTGTTTATCAATTGAATGAAACTCAGCATACCGCCTATGTTTCTTTAAAAGAAGATCAAAGCTTACAGATTTCGCTGGAAGGTATGCTTTTCCATATGCGACGTTATGATAAATTAGCGAATAGCGAGTTGATTATTGAAGAAGGTGGAATAGACGGTGCTGCGGATAAGCTTTCTTCTCCTATGCCTGGAAAAGTCATTCAAATGAATGTCAAAACCGGTGACAAAGTAAAAAAAGGAGATGTGCTGCTAATCGTTGAAGCCATGAAGATGGAAAACAGCATCATAGCTCCTCACGATGCCACTGTGGAAGAAGTGTATGTAGACCTGGATGCTATGGTGGATCGCAATATGCCACTGCTAAAACTTTCTTAGCAGGATTAAGATTTTAATGAAGTAAAGCAAACAACATAAACCCATGTATATTACAGAGCAACACGAATTGGTGCGAAATTCCGTGAGGGATTTTGCAGAAACGGTGATTAAGCCTGTTGCCCGAGAACTGGATAAACAGGAAAAATTTTCATTAGAGCTTACAAAACAAATGGCCGATATGGGCCTTTGTGGCATGACTATTTCTGAGGAATTTGGTGGACAGGGAATGGATAACCTTTCTTATATCATTGCTGTGGAAGAACTGGCCCGTATTGATGGATCTCAGGCAGCAACTATTGCTGCTCATAATTCATTAGGCGTTGGACCTTTGGATAACTTTGGTACACAGCAGCAAAAAGAAAAGTACTTGCCTGCCCTTTGTAGCGGAGAAGCACTGTGGGCTTTTGGACTTACCGAGCCTGAGGCAGGTTCCGACTCACGAGGCAGTAAAACTACTGCCAAGCTACAGGATGGGAAATGGATCATCAATGGTTCCAAGATATTTATTACCAATGGAGCCACTGAAATCACTGCTGGAGCTACCGTTCAGGCGGTTTCCGGTGAAAAAGACGGAGAAAAAGAATTTTCAACCATTATTGTAGAAAGCGGCACGCCCGGCTTTGAAGCCAGTGAAATGCATGACAAATTTTGCTGGAGAGCTTCCAATACTTCCCAGCTCTTTTTTGACAACTGTGAAGTTCCTGAAGCTAACCTGCTGGGTGAAAGAGGACAAGGCTCTAAAATTATGCTCAAAACTTTGGACAGCGGACGCTTATCCATTGCTGCTATGGGATTAGGACTTGCTCAGGGCGCTTATGAGATGGCGCTGGCTTATGCCAAAGAACGCCAGCAGTTTGGGCAGCCTATCAGTAAATTTCAGGCTATTGCTTTCAAACTTGCTGATATGGCGACTAAAATAGAACTGGCCAGAAACCTGCTTTATAAAGCCTGCTGGCTCAAAGACAATGATAAACCTTTTGGCAAAGAAGCTGCCATGTCTAAACTTTACTGCTCAGAGATTGCCAAAGAAGTCGCGGATGATGCAGTTCAAATTCACGGAGGTTATGGCCTGATGCAAGAATATGACATTGAGCGTTTTTATCGCGATCAGCGTATTCTTCAGATTGGTGAAGGTACTTCGGAAATCCAGCGTATGGTCATTTCCCGGCATATTGGTTGTTAAAATTATTGCGTATGACTCTTCAAAAAGCTGTCAAAATCACAGAATGTCCTAGGGACGCGATGCAGGGCATCAAGACCTTTATACCTACTGAAGACAAAGTGAAGTACATGAATGCTTTGCTGAAAGTAGGTTTTGATACCCTGGATTTTGGCAGTTTTGTTTCTCCCAAGGCAGTACCTCAGATGAGAGACACAGAAGAAGTGTTAAATAAAATTGATCTCAGCACTACAAAAACCAAATTATTAGCCATCGTTGGAAATATGCGGGGAGCAAATGAAGCCTGCAAGCATGAGGCTATTCATTATGTGGGTTTTCCTTTTTCTTTCTCTCCTACCTTCCTGTCAAGAAATATCAATAGCACGGTAGAACAGTCTTTTACAATGACCAAGGAAATGCTGGAGGTTTGTAAGCAAAACAACAAACACTTAAGAGTTTACATTTCCATGGCTTTCGGCAACCCTTATGGAGATGAGTGGAATACTGAATTATTACTTCACTGGATTGATAAGCTGCACTGGTCAGGCATACGTCATTTAGCCCTCGCGGATACCACGGGTATGGGCAACGCTTCCACCATAGCGGATGTTTTTCAAACCATTATTCCCAATTATGCTGAAGTTAATTTTGGCTTACATCTGCACACCACATCTGTTGACTGGTACAAAAAAATAGATGCTGCGTACCAGAACGGATGCTTTTACTTTGACGGAGTGCTCAATGGGTTAGGTGGCTGCCCGATGGCCGGCCCTGAGTTGGTAGGAAATATCAAAACTGCTGACCTGCTTTCTTATTTTGAGGAGCAGCATGCCCAAACTGGGATTGATCATGATGCTTTTCAGCATGCACAGCAGATAGCTGATCAAATTATGTCCTAAAAGCAATCAATATTTTTTAGATTACCTTACATCTATACTCAGAAAAAACTTTGTATAAGAATATGGTAACTTTTTTGCTGTAATTCAAAAGGTGTAAATTGCCGCAAAAACCACAAGATGAAGAAGAATATAGCAATCACTTCCGGGGGTACCTCCCATGAGTACATTGTTTCCATGAAAAGTGCTGCCACCATCATGGAATGTATAGATAGAAGTAAATTTAATCCCTACCAGATTGTCATCAGCAAAGATGGATGGTTTGCCCATGCCAATGGTCAACAATATCCCATCAACAAGGATAACTTTTCCTTCAAACTAGACGGACAAGAAATCACTTTTGACTTCGTTTATAATATAATTCATGGTACACCGGGTGAGGATGGCAAAATTCAGGGCTATCTGGATTTATTAGGAATCCCTTATTCAGGTTGCGATGTGATTACGAGTTCAATTACTTTCAACAAAAATTTGTGTAAGCGCATTGTAGCCAGCTACGGAATCACGACTCCTCAGTCAGTAATGCTTAACCAGCAGATGATTTATGATGTGAAGCAACTGGCTGAAGAAATGAGTTTCCCTTGTTTTGTTAAACCTAACAATGGTGGCTCTAGCTTTGGCGCCAGTAAGGTAGATGAAGCAAGTCAATTAGAAGCCGCTATTAATCTGGCCTTTGAGCATGACAAAGAGGTATTGATTGAAGAATATATCAAAGGCACTGAAATGACTTGTGGGGTATATTTGAACGATGGGCAGGCTAAGGCACTACCGATCACTGAGATCGTCTCCAAAAATGCTTTTTTTGATTACAAAGCCAAGTACGAAGGTGATTCTGAGGAAATTACTCCTGCGAGAATTAGTGATGAACAAACAGCAGAATGTCAGCGTTTGACTGAGCAGATTTATACCCTGCTCAATTGTGGGGGCTTAGTCCGAATTGATTATTTAGTAAAAGAGGGCGTATTTTATTTTATTGAAGCAAATACAACGCCTGGCTTCTCCCGAGAAAGTATCATACCCCAGCAAATAAGAGCAGCTGGTTTAGATATTAATCAGATTGTAAATCAGCAAATAAGCATTTGATTTAGCCGTTATCAAAACTACAAAGTAAAAATCATATCATGAATTTGTTCAAAGTGAACTCATTAAAAGATGTATTGATACATCTTGCCATTGTGATCATATTGGGAGCTACCTTGTTGGTACTGTTTTTTTATGTGTACCTGCCCAATACAACCAATCATGGTGAAACTGTTACCGTACCTGATCTGGAAGGTATTCATCAGGACGACATAGATGAGTTTCTTACCAAAAGGAACCTGAGATATGAAGTCTTGGCAGATTCTGGCTTTACTGCCGAATATGAGCCATTTACTATTCTGAATCAGTATCCTGCACCGGGTTCAAAAGTAAAAGAAAACCGTAAAATTTTTCTTACTCTCAATGCAATCAACCCTCCAAAAGTAAAGATGCCTGATCTGGTGGATGGTTCTGTCAAAAACGCCCAACTGGTGTTGGAGAGCTATGGTTTGGAAAGAGGCAATATCAAATACGTACCTGACCTTGCTCAGAATGCTGTTTTAGAACAAAATTATGAAGGCTCTGCTATTGAGCCAGGAACGTTTATTCCCAAGGGTTCTAAAATAGATTTGGTAGTGGGTGATGGACTGGGCAATACCGTATTGGAAGTTCCTGACGTTAAAGGAATGGATTTGGAAGAAGCCGAATTTATCATTGTTGGCTCTGGTCTAAAAGTAGGTAGTGTTTTATTTCAAGACCCATCACTTTCTGGCCAGAATGCCCGTGAAGTTGTAGAAAATGCTCCTCCCGGCGAACGTTATGTAGTAGCCCGACAAAACCCTACTTCTGAGCAAAAAGTGAGGATAGGTGAAGAAATTGATATCTGGCTTAACCTACTGGGTGATCAGGAGGATAGTATCCTGGACGAAGAAGAAGAGACTACCGATCTAAGTGAAACTGAATAAATTTCAATTGCTGAATAAAAATTTTAGAAGCACCTATTTTTTGATTTCATTGATAGTCATCCTGTTGATGACTATTAGGTCCACTTATGCTCAGAAACAAGCTGATAAAGTCTGGAACTTCATTCCCTTAGGTCAGAAAGTATTTCAAAACGACATCAATGCTCGTTCTCAAATGCTGATGGCCGATACATTGACTCTGCCTTTTTGGGATGATTTTTCTTATGCTAATAGTAATTCTACCCGCATTGAGAGATATGTAGCGGATTCTACCCTCTGGGCAGAAGGAAGTCAGACTGTAAGGATTAACACAGGGCTGGATGTCAATGCGCCAACGGTGGGCATTGCTACCTTTGATGGAGTAGATCAAAATGGAAATCCCTACAGTCAGACACAGACTGAAGAAGGACTGGCTGATTCCTTGGTTTCCCTACCGATTTATCTTTCTTTAGTTCCTTCCAATGAAAGGCAATCTGTTTATTTCAGCTTTTTTTGGCAACAATACGGTAGAGGAGAATTTCCGGATGAGGTGGATTCTATTCGTTTACAATTCAAAAACGCGCAAAACGAATGGATTACCCAATGGTCAATGTCTGGTGGTGATACTCTGGTTACCGATTTTTTTGAGCAAGAAATCATCCAGATAATCAATCCAGGCTTTTTTCATGCAGGGTTTCAGTTCAGGTTTCAGTCCTACAATCGTTTGTCCGGAGCTTTTGACACCTGGAATATTGACTATGTATATCTAAATAGTGGAAGATCAGCAGCCAACACTGCTTATCTGGATCGTGCCTTGGCTAGTTTACCTTCTTCTCCATTCGGTGAACATACTGCTGTGCCGATGAAGCAATTTGTAGCGGAACCAGAAAGATACCTTGGCACTACCTCTGTTGAGTTTTATAATCTGAATGTACAGCTTCAGCCGGTACGTTTCACAGCTTTGCTCAGAGACCAGATGAGTGGAAATATCATTCAGGTGCTAAATGATGATAATGCCATAAGCCCAATCCCTGCCGGACTGGAAAGACGTACCATCACAGCAAATGCCTTGGATGCAAATGATATCCTTACGCTGAATCAGGATTCTTTGTACGTAGAAACTGAATTTCATATTACTTCGGGTGATAATTATCTGATAGAAGACATCGTTCCGGGAGATACCATTTTCAATACGCAGGTTGATTACCGGGTAAATGATACGGTGAGAACGACATATGTGCTGGACGAATACTTTGCTTATGATGATGGTGAGGCAGAATTTGGCGTAGAAATCAATCAAAATGGTGGAAAAGTAGCTTACCAGTTTGAGGCCCCAAAAAATGACCTGCTTACCCACATAGACATCTACTTTCCTCCTATCAGAAGAAATCAGGGTTCAGTACCTTTTAAATTGATGATATGGAAAACTTTAGAAGATAGCCTGGGAGAGGAAGTAGTTTTGAGAAACCAGCAATCACAAACAACCACAGATCAGTTAAATGAATTTATTTCATTTGAATTATCATCACCCGTAGTTGTGGAAGACACTTTTTATATTGGATATGAGCAGCAGGGAGAAACTTTTATTGCGATAGGATTTGATAAGAATACTGATGCCAGTGCAAAAACATTTTACAATGTGACGGGAGCTTGGACTCAGGATAGTACGCTGAACGGCAGCCTGATGATGCGCCCTCGTTTTGACAAGAACAGAGATGTGACTTCCGTTGATGATCCTGTATTGGAGCAGACTGAAGATGTTGTAGTTTTTCCTAACCCCTCTCAGGGAAGCATCAACATAAACAAAGCTTTTGATGAACTCTTCATTTACGATGCTAGCGGAAAATTAGTGGATCATTTTTTTCAGGCTGAAGCCAATGAGGAAATTTTAACGGGCTTACCTCCAGGGGTATACCTTCTAAAAATTATCATAAAAGATACCCAGCTTGGACGGAAACTGATCGTTCATTAGAAGTGGGTTAGAACTTTAAAATGATTTGAGTTCTGAGTTGTGTCCTATGGTTGGCTTGAATTTTTTTTAAAACACTGCCAATCACTTCACGGTCGTCATACACAGTTCTTCCTAAACGTACCCAGCTACTCAGATATCTATTCACTTTGTAGCGTAGCAGCAGATAAGACCTGATACCCCGCCCCGCGTAAGCAGGGACTGAAAAGGCATAGAGCAGATCATTTTCATATAAATACTGCCGATTGTTATAATCGTCGGTATTGATCAAAGCAAAACGGGCATCAGCTTTCCAGCGACCACGAGTATAGCTAATATCCTGGGCTACTACCCAGCCTTTGGTTAGTGAATCTGCTATCGCATAGCTGCTGGAATGAATTCTGGTTTTCAGTCCAATATTTTCATTAATGTCATGGTCCAACATAAAGATCAGGTTTCTTCTTAAACCTTCCTGTACAGATTTAAAAGCCAGAGAATCTACTCCTACATTGATCCCCTTATTTTCTTCTCTGTATTGCAGGTTCAGGAGGGTACTGTGATTTAATTGATATGAAGCTCTCATCAGATACTCATAGCCTCTGGAAGGAGCATCAACCCTATATCTAAGCCAGGGAAACTTGAACATGTCGTAATATGCTCCGAGGGTGAGTTTGGCAATAGGTTCTAATCTTAACCCCCAATACAAACCTTCTTCATTTGCATTACGCGTACTTTCTCCAAATGCATTTCCGTAAGGACTGTAAAATCCGGTGCTATAATTTCGGTACAGCCAGACACTTTCCACATACGAGTTGAGAACTCCGCTAATTCCTGCAATTATGCCATACTGATTGTTAGCTGAATACGCTATTTCGGCAAATGAATACCAGTGTTGATGCTGGTATGTGTAATATATGCTACCAAGCTGATGATGCGTACCTCTAAAGTCATGCGTTTTGTACAAAGATGTGGCTGGTTGTATAGGAATAGAATAGCTGCTATACAATACATTAACTCCAGCCTGGAGATTCTGATAACGGTTCATAAAATGCAGATTTGCTCCGGTACTTTTCGCCTGAACCGTTTTGCGATCCATAATTTCTTTGCTGTTTCTATGCAAGCCACTTAGATCAAAACTCCTGAAGTATACGGTTTGGCCTGAGGTATCATGGTGAAGCTTAGCATGCTGGTAATTTGAAGAATGCAATGCTGTTAGATAGAAGCTTTGTTTTGCTAAAGGTATTTTCCATGTTGCAGAGCTTCCTCTCATGAAGCAGCTTTCTGTACTGGAAGTATAAGGTTTCACACCAAATTGGCTTCTTCCTACCGAACGCACAGTCATCGCACCTTTTCCCAGGCCTAGCCCACCTCCAAAAACCAATTGTTGCCCTGACTGAAAATTGAAATCGCCTATGGTAAGTTGTTCAAAAGGGCCTGCTTTTTCTAACTGAAAATGTGCAGAAACAAAATCAGCCCCATATTTTCGTTTTTTATAATCCCATCTATACTCTTCTCCTGCATCTTTTTCCATCGTTAGGCCCAGGCTGATGCTTCCTGGTTGAGAAATACGTAGCCGGGTATACAATTGATGAGGACTTCCATCATAAAGACTTGGATCATCCACTTCAGAAACAGAATCAGCTTGCAAATACCCTTGTTTCCTTTCCAGTATAGTAGATTGACGGAGGATAAGATAACGATTATTTGCAGTCTGCAACCGTTTATGCAGTAATAGTCGCCGATCTTGCAATGGTCTAATCTGGATGAAAGGTAAGAGCGATGCTATACTCTTCTGATCCATAGCAGGAATTACCGCCAGCTCATATTCGCTCAATAAAGGGCCATAATATTCCCTGTAATGAATGATGTTACTGATTTGCCTCTCTGACAAGAAAAAAAACTTACGGAGGTCATTTGCAGAGGCACTATTTATATTGAGAGGTTCCTGATAAAACTGAATCAGATTTTCATATAACTGCTCTATATCAACTTCTTCATCATATTGGTTGGCAAAGATATTTTCTAGCAATTTTTCCAACTCTTCAGTTGCAGAGTCCTGGGCAAATAATGACTGTACACCTATACACAACAGAATTGTTATCCACCACTTCTTATTCTTTCTCATCTTTCCTGAGTTTGTAAACCACATTGAACTGTTGCGAAATGCCCAGATAAGTGTGCGTTTCCAGGGCATAATCAAAGTCAATCACATTATGCTTCAAGCCTAATCCCAAGAAAAACTTTCCCAGTCTTTCAGTATCTACACCGCTTCTTATGACAAATCTATTTACAGGTTGATAAGCCATTCCGAACTTTAGAAGTGGCCTATTTTCCAGTTCATAGCTTAATTCAATGAGTGTAGTGATCTTTTCATCGGGACGATAGCATAATCCGCTACTGAGCACAGTGGGTACCTTCTCCCCTGTTTCGCGAGATACAAAAGCCTGATTCAGATTGCTTATAGACATTCCGAAACCCATACTGGGTAAGAGCTGCATGATACCCCCTATGTCTACAACCGTAACATATCGGGTATTTGCGCCCTCCATCTGGTACTGATGTTCGTTAAGTCTAATCCCCATGCTAAAATGATCTATCTGATGAGCATAGTTGAGGCTAATGATATGCTGACTGAAGAACTCATTGCCAAATCTGGTAAAACTCAGCGCTGCAGTAGATCGGGAGAAGGGATGAAGATAGGCAGCACTTACTGTAGATAATCCTTCTACAAAGCCATATTTATTGTTATAGGCAGCCAAAATCTCTTTGTTTCTTACGGCTGTCAAACCTGCAGAATTGTCAAAAATCCCTACTCTGCCTTTGTAAGCAGTACTGGCATAAGCCATACCGGCAGATTCAGCACCCATAGGAATATGTTGTGCATTTAGCTGGATGCAGCTAAAAAGCAATAATCCAAAGAAAATCAAAGAAACGTTGATTAAGCCCCTCATATACTTACAAGTAAGTTTTACCTAGTGAAAGTACTCTAATAATTCGTAGGCTTCTTGTAATTTGTTCACAGATTCTGACAAGCGTGGTAAGTAATCAAAATGAAAAAACTATTTGCTTATATATTTTTGTGTATCTGCACTTATGGTAGTATACAAGCACAATTCACTGATGACTTTAGTGATGGTAATTTCAGCTCAAACCCAAGTTGGCAGGGTAATACTGATAAATTTGAAGTGGACGGTTTACAAAAATTACATCTCAATGCTCCGGCAGAAAGCAGTCAGGCTTATCTCAGTACTCGTTCAGAAGCCATAGGCGTGAGTGAATGGAGTTGGTATTGTGAAATCAGTGAGAACCCTTCTTCCACCAATTATCTTAAAGTTTACCTTGTCTCAGATCAACCCCAACTGGATGCTAGTCTGAATGGCTATTTTGTAAAAATAGGAGGCACAAACGATGAAGTAAGCCTCTTTAGGCAAGATGGCTTTAGTGAAACGATGCTGATCAATGGAGCTGATGGCCGGGTCAATACCAAACCTGTTCAGATTCATATCAAAGTAAACCGTGACCTGACTGGAAACTGGACGTTACAAGTGAAATCGCTTGGAGAAAGCTCGTTTATTGAGGAGGGAAGTTTTTTTGACAATACTTACACAACATCAGCGTACTTCGGTGTATACTGTCAGTATACTTCAACTCGCTCTACAGCCTTTTACTTTGATGACTTTTCCGTTAGTGGTTCTCCTATTCCTGATAATACAGCCCCAATTCTCTTGAGTCATGTGGTGAGTTCATCCAAAGAATTACAACTACGTTTTTCCGAGCCTTTGGATGTTTCTACCATCATGCAGAAAAACAATTATGCGCTCAATAGTGAGGAGCCGACAAACATAGTGTATGAAAACGATACTGTAAAGCTTACTTTCTCTGCTGACTTTCCAAATGCGGTCATGCAACAACTTATTATCAAAAGAATAGAAGATGAGCATCATAATATTCTGGCTGATACTTCAGTAGATATTTTTTACTTTGAAAAAATCAAAGCGGGCTGGGGTAGTTTGGTGCTCAATGAAATCTTCCCTGACCCTACTCCTTCTCTATTAAATTTGCCTAATGAAAGCGATGCTGAGTTCATGGAACTCTATAATCCTGGTCCTCATCCTTATAATCTGGAAAACTGGAATATCAATGGAAAATCACTCCCGGAATTTATTCTGCCAGCTAATGAATTTTTAATTTTGTGCAAGCCGGAATACCAGGCAAAATACGAAATATACGGTAATGTGCTGAGTTTGAGTAGCTGGCCCTCATTGTCTAATACCGGAGGAAACTTAATCCTTCAGGATGATGAAAGGAGTGTAATAGACAGTATTTCTTATACTTCTACTGATGTTTCAGAAGGAATTTCGCTGGAAAGAATTTTCATCGTCCAACCTTGTGGAGGGCAACCTAATTTTGCGAATTCAACCCATGAAAACGGAGCTTCACCTGGTGAAATCAATACTGCTTATTCAAATTTAGCTGATGAAAGCGGTCCGAAACTCCTACAAGTTATAGCAATCAGTGAAGACAGTTTGCTGTTAAGCTTTAATGAGAAAGTATATCTCTCAACACAAAATCAGATTACAGTAAATGAAAGCACCCTTCCTCAATCCATTGGCTACACTTCCACTGATTCTTCACAATTTCTGCTTGTATTTGAAAATGAACTTATCTCAAATTTTCACCATCAACTATTAATTGAAGGTGCTTATGATTGCAGTGGTAACAGTAGTAGCCAACTAAGTTCTTCTTTTTATTTAGACCTACAAGCCCCTAAAGTAGAACAGATCATCCTGATAGATACTGCGGAAATACTGTTAACATTTTCCGAAAGTTTATTAAAAGAAGATGCTGAAAAGGAAAGTAATTACTGGATATTGCCCTTGGCTCAATTCCCCAAAAAAGCAGTGTTGGAAAATGATAGTAGCAGCGTCCGTCTGACTTTTTCCTCCACCTTACATATCAATGATTTATTTACGCTCACTATTCAAAATATTGAAGACCTGTATGGAAATAAGATAAGTTCAGAGCTACCCGCATCATTTTCTTTCACCTATACTTCCGAAGTAGCCTATGTAAATATTGTCAATAGCTATCAGTTGGATGTAAAAATTAAGCAAACTCCTGATGAGTCTTCAGCACTTAACCTCCAGAATTATTTTGTTGACCGGGAGATAGGAAATCCCGCCAGAGTCATTATGGATAATGAAGTAGACGGGCTCATACATCTTCTTTTTTCAAGACCACTTAGCCCAAACAAAGCGCATACACTTAGTATAAGCAATCTTTATGCTGAGGATAGTGCCTTAATGCCTACCCCCAAATATTACTTTTTTTACGATACCAAGGGGCCAAAAATTAAAGATATTCAAATAGTTGAGGATAAAACCTTTGCAATATTTTTTGATGAGCCTATTGATAACACAAGTATTAAAGATATAAAAGTATGGATCAATGGAGATATAGTTGCTTATTCTTTAGCCGCATGGAATGATCATTCTATTCAACTTACGCTTGCGCAAGCACTTGGTCAGGAAACTTTTTACGAAATAGGACTTGAAGGTTTAGTTGATCTACAATCCAATTCATCTGATCCTAAGCAGACATTTGAATTTCTTTTAGACCTCTTGCCACCTCAACTGGATACAGCTTTTGTATATGCTCCTAATCAACTCATGCTCATATTTCATGAGGCTGTACTACCAGAAACCTACACTCCGGTAGAATATTTGGAAATGCTACAGCCAAATTACTTACCTCAACAGATCAAATTTCATCAGCTTAGTCCAGAGAAGGTATTATTTACTTTTGATGAAGAATTTAATGAACAGGAAATTGTATTCCGCATCAGCAATTTTGAGGATACAAATTTTAATCAGTTGATGGCGGGAACAGAGTATCAGTTCATTCACTTAACACCCAATATCGGACACCTGACAACTCTTTCCAATCAACACCTTCAGCTACATTTCTCATCTGATATTTCAGCATTAGGACTAACTAAAGATAACTTTTCTTTAAATGGAAATTTAGTCCCGGACTCAGTGGTTTTTGTTTCAGCGTATCAGATTAAGCTTTGGTTTGAGCAAACTTTCAATGAGTTCAGCCAGTACGAATTTAGCTTTAACTACGCAGACCAGCAGCAGAGTATTTCTTTTCTATATCAGGATTTTGTGGAAAGTGTCGCATATGATGGAAAATCCACTATTCAGATAGCTTTCAGTATCCCCTTAAATGCTACTTCTGCTGAAAATATCTATAACTATAGTATCACAACACTTTCCAAACCAGTAGCAGCGGTTTACCTGGAAGAAATAAAAAGTGTGCATTTGCTGTTTGATGAGGTCATTGATGACAAAAACCTGCAAACCCTTACGATAAAAAATCTCAAAGATGTTGATTAGGGCATGCTGCCCGTCTCCCATCACCTTTTTGGAAAAACTACACCAGCTGCTTTTCAGGAAATTCTGATCACCGAAATTATGGCGAAACCTTCAGCTTCTACTTCATTACCCGTGGCAGAATACATTGAGCTATATAATGCGAGTGATCATCCTATACAGCTTCAGGGATTGAAGCTTACAGATGCGCAAAAGAGCGTAGCATTGACAGAAAAATGGCTCGCATCTGGCGAATATCTAATATTGTGTAGTTCCAGTGATGTTGGCGCGCTTTCCACATTTGGTAATTACCTGGGAATCAGCGGGTTCCCAAATCTGAATGATGATACGGATACCTTAAGCATCCTCACTGCCGAAGGAAATATTATTTGCCAGGTAAGCTATCATAAGGATTGGTATAATGATGCTTTTAAAAAACAAGGTGGGTGGTCGCTGGAGATGATAGATACTGCCTGGCCCTGCCAGGAAAAAGAGAACTGGACAGCCTCAATTCATTCAGCAGGAGGAACCCCTGCAAAGGAGAACGCGGTGAAGCAAAGTAACCCAGATCTTCAATCTCCTGAGTTGGTCAGCGCTGTAGCGGAAGATAGTGTTACTATATTACTTTCTTTCAATGAAAAGCTAAGTACAACAGACTACAAGACTGATCATTTTTCTATTGAAGGACGTTCAATAACAAAGCTCAACTTGCTAAAAAACCAACATCAGATAAAAATTGGTTTTGATACTCCTCTGCAAGCTGCTACAGCTTATACCTGCACTATACATTATATTGCTGACTGTTCAGACAATGTCAGAGAAGAATTCTCCGTAGAAGTGGTACTTCCGGCAAAGCATGAGCGAAATGATATTTTAATCAGTGAAATACTCTTTCATCCCCGAAGTGGAGGAGTAGATTTTGTTGAGCTATACAATCGTTCAGAAAAAATCATCAGCCTCAAAAACTGGTCACTGGCTACTTTAGAAGACGGGCAAATCATAGATAAAAGTAAAATCAGCGAGGAGACCATGATGATACCAGCCGGTGATTTTCTGGCTGTGACTGAAGATAAGGAAGTATTACTATCAGATTATCCCAATGCTGAAAAAAGTAAGCTTTGCTCCAGCAAAAATTTTCCATCATTATTGGCTGATGGAGGTACGCTCTTGTTACTGGATGATAAAGACAGTATTATGCAACAAATTGATTTTTCCCCCGATATGCATCACACTTTGATTCAGGAAGTACGTGGGGTTTCGTTGGAAAGAATCAGCTGGAATGATGATGAAAATAATCCCGAATACTGGCAATCTGCAGCCTCAACAGCCGGCTTTGCTACTCCTGGTTTTCAAAATTCCCAATGGTATGAAACTTCTACCATCTCTCAAATTCTGGAAGTTGATCCTCCTATATTCTACCCGGATCAATCAGGCTATCTGGATTATACCACCATTAACTTTAAAGTTGGCTCACCGGGCAATATAGCGAATCTAAGAATATATGATATGCATGGCAGAATGGTGAAACAAATTGCTCAAAATTATAGCTTAGGAGAAAATGGTTTTTTTACATGGGATGGAACGGATGATCATAAAAAAAGAGTAAAAACCGGATACTATATCATCTGGATGGAAGTTTTTAACCCGAAGGGACAAAGCAATGTAATCAAATCAAAGGTAGCGGTCGGAAGCCAACATTAAACTTCTACACTGTATTATAGCTTAAGCACAAATTTCTCAAATGGATAAACTGGAAAGATTAATTTATAAAGGAGAGAATGAAAAAGTTGATTTCAAGCAGACGATTTCTGACCCTTATAAGATAGCCAAAACCATCAGCTCTTTTGCCAATACTAAAGGAGGTAAAATACTGGTTGGCGTTAGAGATGATAAGACCATCATGGGAATTGACCCTGAGGAAGAAAAATACATACTGGAAACTGCCGCTGATTTTTACTGCATCCCACCTATCAAACTTGAATATGAAGAGTTTGAAGATGAAGAGCAAGATAAAATTATTTTAATTGTCAATATTAAAGAAAGCAAGCAGAAACCACATCAGGTAAGAGATGACAACCACCAAAACCTGGTTTATATCAGGCAGAGAGATAAAAGTATTCCTGCCAGTAAGCAGATGATTGCTCTGATGCAGAAAGGTAATCTCCCGGCTTCAACTTCCCCTAAGAGTATTCTAAAAGGTGCTGGATTGAACGAAAAAAAACTTCTGGATTTTCTGCAACGGCATGAGAAAATCACAGAAAAACAATTCATGCAAATTGTGAATATTTCAAAAAGGCGTGCCCATCGGATTCTCACAGACCTTACTTTGAAAGGAGCAATAAGAATGCATGATCATGAGAAAGAAGTTTACTACACGCTCTGAGTTTCCTGGTTAGAAATACTTTGTTTCTCAATTTTCTGTAATGACTTGTGCTGTACAGAAAAAGGAATTTGGATCTCTATTTTTGTAAAACATCCTTCTTCGCTTTCAAGACTGATTGTACCATTAAGTTTTTGTAAAGCCTCGCGGACAATGTATAAGCCTAAACCGCCCCCTTCTGCCTTTGAGTTATCTTTATAAAACAAATTAAAAATTTTGTCAAAAGACTGTTTTCTGATACCTATACCGTTGTCTTCTATTGTAAATCTTAGCTTTCCGGCCTCCTTATGTATGCTTACTTCAACGTAAGATTGATTATTGGTTAAATTGCTATGTTTAATTGCATTCTCAATCAAATTTTCCAATACCAAATACATCAACCTAGGTTTTGAAGATATCCTGATATCGTTTTCGGCATAAATTCTCATGAAAATATTTCTGGAGATAATCTGCTCCTGCAAACTATTAAGAATTTTGTTCAAGATATCATCAATGTTACTTTCAGCCACAGCTTCATTACTGCTGATGACCTCATTGATAGCCTGTAGCTTACTTAGCATACCTTCCATCTGCAGTATTTCCTGATCTGCATTTTGTATTAACATTGCATCATTACCATTATCTTTCACAAGATTGAGTGAATATCGTAGTTGTGCCAATAGCTTTTTAGCTCCTTTTGCCCTGAGATTATGATTTTCAATTGGATTGAAAATATTGATTTTAGTGTTACTATCCTTTTGAATCTTCTTATTATCATTACTCTTTTTTCTTATTCCAGCTTTGAAATTCATCCAAAGCGAAAGCCAGCGAGTACCATGTAATAGCGTAAATCTATGCATCATTAATGTCAACGTTTAAAGACAAGTATAAACATTACTAATTTATACAATAATATTTGTTTATATAATACAATTTATCTCTAAATTCCTTGTTTGTAAGCTTTTTAGATGCATTGAACAATAGCTTAACTGCGAGAATAAGCATAGTTATTAAGGCTAATCCTCATAAATTCGTATATTCAGCACATCTAATAAGCATAACCATAATCTCATGAAAAAGAAGTATAACGACAATCTTCACAGCTCAAGAAGAAAGTTTATCAAATCTACCGGAGCTGCAGCTGTTGGTAGCGGGCTTGCACTCAATTTTATTAGCCCAATGCAAGCCAAAGCCAAAATAAATGCTGATACGCTTAAAATTGGTTTAGTAGGATGTGGTGGAAGAGGTACAGGAGCAGCCAATCAGGCGCTGAAAGCCGATGAAAATGTAATAATCACTGCAATGGCTGATGTCTTTCCCGACAGGATGCAGCAAAGTATGGAAAGTCTAAAGAAGGCGCATGGCAATAAAGTTCAGGTAGATGAAGAACATCAGTTTATTGGCTTTGATGCATACAAAAAACTCATCGCCTCAGATGTGGATGTTGTATTACTCGCGACCCCTCCCGGATTTCGCCCTGAGCATCTTACTGAAGCTGTTAATGCCAAGAAACATGTATTTTGTGAAAAGCCTATGGCAGTAGATGTACCGGGTATCAAAAAAATTATGGATGCCGCAAAAAAGGCAAAAGAACAAAACACTTCATTGATGGGAGGCTTCTGCTGGCGATATCATTATCCCAAAAGAGAGACGTTCAGCAGAATACTGGATGGTGGTGTAGGTGATATCCACACTGTTTATAACACTTATAATACCGGCACACTTTGGTCTAAAGAAAGACAGCCTGATTGGACTGAGATGGAGTATCAGATGCGTAACTGGCTATACTACAACTGGCTATCCGGTGATCATATCGCTGAGCAGGCAGTGCACAGTCTGGATATGATGGCCTGGGCACTGGGAGATGAGAAACCTGTTAGCTGTGTAGGAACTGGTGGAAGACAGGTAAGAACTGACCCAAAATTTGGTCATGTATACGATCACTTTGCCATTGTTTATGAATTTGAAGGCGGGAAAAAAGGGTATCACTTCAGCAGACAACAGTTCAATTGTGCAAATAGCTATGCGGTAGAGGTGATGGGTAACAAGGGTAAAGCCACTGTAGATTGTATCCGCAACGTTCATGAAATCAATGCCGATGAGCGTTGGCGTTACCGGGGCAATGCAAATGACATGTATCAGACTGAACATGATGAGCTTTTTGCTGCGATCAGAAAAAATGAGCCTGTGAATGATGGTAATTATATGGGTCAGAGTACCATGCTGGCTATCATGGGAAGAATGGCTGCTTACACTGGTCAAACCATTACCTGGGAGGATGCCATGAACTCAGGAGAAAAACTTGGTCCTGCATCGGATCAGTATAGCTGGAACCTAGAGTACCCTGTTCCTGAAGTAGCTATGCCAGGTATTACCGAATTTAGTTAATTTACTTATGAACAGAAGAGATTTTGTAAAATACAGTGGTGCTGCTGCTCTCGCCAGCAGCATTCCTTTTTATAGTAAAGTTGTACACGCTGATGCTGTTCCAAAGCTCAAGATTAAGAAAAGCCTTAAGTACAGCATGGTAGACGTGAAAATGCCTATCGTTGACCAGTTTAAAATGCTGCGTGATATTGGCTTTGATGGAGTAGAAATGGATTCTCCCAGTGACTTGAAAGTTGATGATGTTTTAGAAGCCAAACAGCAGTCAGGCCTTGAAATACCCGGCGTTATCAATTCTGTGCACTGGAAATCACCACTTTCAGATCCTGACCCAAAGGTAAGAGCTGAGTGTGTGAAAGCTACAGAAACTGCACTCAGAGACTGTAAAGCTTATGGAGGAACCACAGTATTATTGGTACCAGGGGTTGTAAATCAGCAGATCAGCTACCAAGATGCATACCAACGCTCCCAAGAGGAAATCAAAAAGGTGATTCCTGTGGCTGAAGAAACTGGGGTAAAAATAGCTTTTGAAAATGTTTGGAATAACTTTCTTCTTAGTCCATTAGAAGCAGCTCGCTATGTAGATGAATTTGACAGCGATATGATAGGCTGGTATTTTGATGTGGGAAATATTGTACGTTATGGCTGGCCTGAACACTGGATAGAAGCTTTGGGTGATCGCATTCTGAAGTTGGACATCAAAGAATATAGCCGAGCAAAACAACAGAATGAAGGAATCTGGAAAGGTTTTGATGTGGAACTAATGCAAGGCGATTGTAACTGGCCTGAAGTCAATAAAGCGCTGGAAAAAATTGGATATGAAGGTTGGGCATCTGCTGAAGTAAAAGGGGGAGGCAAGGATAGACTAGCAAGCATTTCCAAACATATGGATGCTATTTTTGGTCTCGCATAAGCTCAAATTTTGTGTATTTATATAAGGCGTTTCGTAATGAAATGCCTTTTTTATTTATAAGAACTATATTTCCTTTTTCTAAGGTAAGCCTTTCCTACACCAAATATGATAATCAGGATGATTGGCCCTATCAGATTCAGAATTTGGTAAAAAAGTGCACTCTCCTCAACTTTCACCTGATCCAATGGCCGTATCTGAATCTCTTTTCTACGGGCATTGATCAGTCCATCCTCATCCGTTAAGTAAGAAAGAGTATTTATCACAAAATCTTTATTCGCATAAGACCTATCCGTGATCGGATCATAGCCCAATGGTAAAGGATTTCCATTGCTGCGATTTATATCATTTCTTACCAGATCTCCATCAGCCACTACTACAAGTTTGGTGGGAGCACTCTCCTCCACAAAACTTCCTGGATCGGCGATATCCGGCAGTATACGATTTTTAAATAATGAAGTAAATGTCCCTTCCAATAGATAAGCCACTGCCTGTGAACCCGCTGTAAAATTTTCAGGCTGGGGTGCCTGCCTCAATTGATTCAAATCCACTATCATAGGAGTTTGCGATACCTTTGAGTACTGGGAGGTGTAAATTAAAGGTATTTTTTTTACTCCTGGCGTAGCTATGGTATCAATTTCACTGGTGAAACGGAGAAAAATAGCGTCCATGTTTTTAACCGTTGGATGATCTCCATATTTATTAACAATAGGAAAAAATGGCCAAGGTAATGATACAATCTGGGGCTGACCACCCATTTCTCCAACCACAAAAGGATATACTCCTGACTTAATATCCTGCACCAGTGTCTTGTTAATACGGAGGCCATAGCGGAATAACTGATCATCAAGATTGAGATCATAAGGAAAAGCGATAGAACCATTTTCGCCTATACTATCCATCTCAATACGTAAGGGATCAATAAAGAACATTACCTTGCCCCCATTCATGATGTACTGATCCAACTTGTACTGATCTTCTTTGCTGAAGTATTCAGAAGGTTTGTTGATCATGACCACATCTACCTCAGGGATAGCAGAAACTTGAGGTAAGTTAATCTCTGACACTTCGTAAAATTCTGTAAGAACATCAAGTAATCCGGCAATATCTATACCTTTTAGCTCACCATTTCCCATAAGCAAACCTACTTTTTTCTTTTCGGTGCTCATAAGCTTACGGATACCATTGGCCAGTTCATATTCCACATTTTCTATAGACTGGTTAAGTGCTTCCTGTGAGCCAGCGGCACGATCTCCTTTGAGCAGCATTACTCCAGTTTGCTGCCCATTATAATTGATGATTGCACCAGGAACAATTAACTTTTGTCTCCTTTGTCCATCTTCTTCATCGTAAACATAAGTGGGTTCAATTCCAAAATCCGCTAGTCTTGTAAAAAAAGCCTGCTGCTCTTCCTTGGCAACAGTGGTCAGGGGATCAACGTAACGAACGCGAAGTTCATCTCCTGCGTAAACTTTGAACTCCTCCAGAGTCTCATCAACACTTCTTTCCAAACGTTGAAAGCCAGCATTTACTTCTCCATCCAGATAAATGATTACTTCCACCTCATTTTCAAGGTCTCTCAGTAAATTTTTGGTTGCCGGGGTAATGCTATAACGTTTCTCCTCAGTAAGGTCAATGCGAAAAAAATATTGCTGCGCTATGGTATTAATGGCAACTAATACGACAAGTCCTATTCCCAGTTTGGATAGATCTTTCCATAAAGCTTTTCTGTCCGGTTCTTGTATCGGTTGCGCCTGTTCTTTAGTCTTATTCATTACTTACCACTTTCTACTTCCCAATAACAATTGCGTTAACAGTATCATCAAGACCATAACTGAAAAAAAATAGATCAGATTTCGTGAGTCTATCAGTCCGCGGCTCATAGCTTCATAATGATAGAGTATCCCTATCTGACTGATCATGTAATTTGTATTACCCCATATGTCCAAAGAAGCAAGAGAGCTGAGACCGCTGAACAAAAGAAAGCAGAAAAATACCGCAAGTATAAATGCGATAACCTGATTTTCTGTAATTGCCGAGGCAAAAATACCAATAGACGTAAAAACCCCTGCCAGCAAAATCAGCCCCACATAAGAGCCAGCAACTCCTGCAGAATCCACATTACCTACCGGACTGCCTAGCTGATAGACTGTAAAGTAATACACTAAGGTTGGAACTAAAGCAAAGATAATAATCAGCCATGAGGCAAATAGCTTCCCTAAAATAAGTTGCAAATCTGATATTGGCTGGGTCAATAACAGTTCCATGGTACCGGACTTCTTCTCTTCTGCGAAACTTCGCATCGTAATTGCCGGAATCAGAAACATAAAAACATAAGGACTGAGCGAAAACAAAGTGTACATATCAGCAAAGCCATACTGCAAAATACTTGTCTCGGGAAATACCCACATTAACAGTCCTATACCAGTAAGAAATACTGCAATGACAATATAAGCTATCAGCGAATTTAAATAAGTGTTGATTTCTTTAACAAACAATTGCCACATGGCCATCACTTAATTTAGCGTTAAATTGCGGAATATTTCTTCCAGCGAACTTCCATACTTACTTACTTCCTCCCGGCCTTCCTGTTTCATCTCCAAAAGAATAAACTTATGATCACAGGCAAATTGAAAAACATAGGGCCGTATATCTTCAAACCCAGGCTTTGCCATAAGCCTAAATTCATTAGTAGCGAGGATCTCTACAGAAGAAACACCTGGAATTTGTTCTAAAAGACTGGCTTCTATGGGTTCAGCAAACTCCAGCGCAACATTTTGTTGCTGAGTTCCTGCTATTTGTTTTCCCGTCTGCAAGTCCTTGATATGGCTATCAATTACAATATTACCCCTGTTAATAATGACCACCCTGTCACAAAGTGCCTGCACTTCCTGCATAATATGGGTAGAAAAAATCACAGTTTTTTGCGCACTGATATCTTTGATCAGCCGTCTGATTTCAGATAGTTGGTTGGGGTCAAGTCCGGTGGTAGGTTCATCCAAAATCAATACCTGCGGATCATGGATTAAAGCCTGAGCAAGGCCTACCCTTTGACGATAACCTTTTGATAGAGAACCAATTAGCTTATTCTGCTCCAATGCCAGGCCACAAAGCTCTATCATTTCTCCTACCCTCTGCCTCAGATTTTTTCCTGATAATTTGTACATGCTACCAATGAACTGAAGATACTCCCAGACGTACATATCAAGGTATAAAGGATTGTGTTCTGGAAGATAGCCTATATGCTTTCTTACAGCCAATGAAGACTCAACCACATCAAGACCACAAACTGATACACTACCACTGCTAGGAGGAAGATAGGCAGTAGCTATTTTCATAGTGGTGGATTTACCCGCACCATTGGGCCCTAAAAAACCAAGGATTTCCCCGGCTTTAGCTTCAAATGAGATAGCATTCACTGCGACCTGCTTACCAAATGTTTTTGTGAGTTGGTTTACCTGCAAAGACATAATCAAAATTAGTAATAAGCCGATCACTTAACGTATGATCAGCCTTAAATATTCCTTCATTTCGGCAGGAATGTATGTTATTGGGTAAAGTTTTATAATCATTAAACGGCTTTGCTTCTGATTCTTATTGCATATGCTAAGTTTGAATTAAAATGACTTGTCATTTACACATTACCATTTATATATCTTTTTAACTCAAGAATCATTGTATTTTCTTTTTTATAACAATATTAATTCAATGATATTAGATTCTTGATGAATGTAATACCTAAATTTCAATAAACTTGAAATACGATATCGTAGTCATAGGTGGGGGAATTGTAGGCTTAGCCACTGCTTTAAAGATCAAAGAACAAAAGCCTGCATTAAAACTTGCACTTATTGATAAAGAGCAAAAACTGGCTGCTCACCAGACAGGACATAATAGTGGTGTCATACATTCTGGCATTTACTACAAACCAGGAAGTTTAAAAGCACAAAACTGTATTCGTGGTTATCAAATGCTGCTTGATTTCTGTGACAAACATGAAATTACTTATGATCTGTGCGGGAAAGTGATAGTTGCCACCTGCCAGCAAGAAATTCCACAGCTGGATAAGATTTTTGAAAGAGGTACTCAAAATGGGCTTCAAAACCTGAAAAGAATTTCCAAATCAGAACTGAAAGAGTACGAACCTCATGTAAATGGTGTGGATGCTATTTTTGTTCCTCAGACTGGTATCATAGATTATAAGGTTGTCGCCAATACTTATGCAAAACTGATTGAAAAACTTGATGGCAGCATTTTTTCCGGACATAAAGTAACCGACATCGTAAGTAAAGGCAGTGAAACGCATGTCATTACTGACAAAAGGACTTTTGAAACTTCTTTAGTGGTTAACTGTGCCGGACTTTATTCTGACAAAATTGCCAGATTAACTTCTGAAAAGCTAAATTTGAAGATTATTCCTTTTAGAGGAGAGTACTATGAAATAAAACCTGAACGCCAGTATCTGGTAAATAATCTAATCTATCCGGTTCCTGATCCTAACTTTCCTTTCCTGGGTGTGCACTTCACTCGGATGATACATGGAGGAGTTGAGGCTGGGCCAAATGCAGTGCTTGCATTCCAGCGAGAGGGTTATACCAAATCTGATATTAATCTGAAAGAGTTAGCCGAAACTCTTAGCTGGCCAGGTTTTCAGAAAGTAGCAATGAAATACTGGAAAACTGGTTTTGGGGAAATGTACAGGTCTTTTTCAAAAAGTGCATTTACTAAAGCTTTACAAAAACTAATTCCCGAAATTAAAGAAGCCGATCTGGAAGTCGCAGAAGCAGGTGTACGTGCACAGGCCTGTGACCGGGAAGGAGGACTCATTGATGATTTTTTAATTTTGGAAGAAAAAGAAGCTATCAATGTTTGTAATGCCCCTTCTCCCGCTGCTACCTCTTCCCTTTCAATTGGTCAAACTGTATCAGAACTTGCTTTAAAAAGATTTAAGCATTGAAAATCTAAATCAATGAAAAGAAATGTTTTCTAAAGAAGAACTTGAACGCTACAGCAGACATTTAATCATTCCTGACTTTAATATTGAGGGACAAAAAAAACTCAAGAAAGCCAAGGTATTAGTAGTTGGATGTGGTGGTCTGGGTGCCCCCTTACTTTCTTACTTAGTTGCCGCAGGCGTAGGAACTATCGGAATAGTTGATGATGATGTTGTTGATCATACCAACCTTCAGCGACAGATCCTTTACTCAGTTAATGATATAGGTAAACCAAAGGTTGACATTGCTGCTCAAAAACTATCTGCACAAAATCCATTTGTAAATATCGTTAAATACCAGCAGCGGCTAACTTCTGAAAATGCTTTAGAAATCATAAATTCATATGATATAGTTGCTGATGGGACAGATAATTTTCCTACCCGTTATCTGGTTAACGATGCTTGTGTTTTATTGAATAAAGTTAATGTTTACGCTTCCATTTATCGTTTTGAAGGTCAGCTTTCAGTTTTCAACTACTCAAGTAAGGAAAGAAAAGTCGGTCCGAACTATCGCGATCTCTTCCCAAAACCGCCACCTCCTGAGGCGGTACCAAGTTGTGCAGAGGGGGGCGTTTTAGGCGTTTTGCCAGGTATTATGGGAAGCCTTCAGGCTAATGAAGTGATCAAGATCATAAGTGGATTAGGAGAACCTCTTTCTGGTAAACTATTTATTCTTGATACTCTGAGCTTTGAAAGTACGACCTTAAAATTTGGTAGAAACCCGGATAATCCACTTAATGGAGAACACCCAACACAAAAAGGACTGATTGATTATGAGGCATTTTGTGGGTCAAACAAAATTCAAACCCAGTATACTAAAGAAATAAGTGTTTTTGATCTACTGCAGATGAGGCAAAACAATGAAGATTTCCAGCTTATTGATGTGCGTGAACCTTATGAGTACGAGATTGCCAATATTGGTGGCAGATTAATTCCTTTAAATCAAATTGATGCAGAAAATCATTTGGTTGACAAAAATAAAAAAGTAATCGTTCATTGTCGTACAGGAAAAAGAAGCAAAGAGGCTATTCGTTTGCTAGAAAATAAGTACGGTTATACCAATCTGTACAATCTAAAGGAGGGAATACTGGCCTGGGCAAAAGAAATTGATGATTCTATGGCGAAATATTAGTTGAATCTAAATTACTATGCAACAGATTCGGATAATGCTGCAAAACTTTATAATAACGTTTTTTTTGAGCATGATACCTAAAATACCCCATGATTAAACCTCCAATACAAAATACCACTATTGTTGAGATAAGCGATGTCCATTCTAGCTGCGAAATTACAAATCTGATTTTAAAAAAGTAGGATAAAACAGATGTGAATACACCCCAAAACAATCCTTCCATAGCGATTATCTTCCACTTATTTCCGGATCTCCATTTTTTTAAGTACTTAATTTCCTTTTGAGATACAGGTCTCATATTGATTTTAAGTTAGTGAGATATTCAATGACCACACTTTAAGCTGATCAGGACAATTGACAAGTAGTTCTCTCTGTGGCTTTTGCAATACCGGATGTATAAAATCGAAATTAAGTTCGCACATGGGTACAAGTGTAAATTTCCTGTTCTGTATTTCAGGATGAGGTAAGGTCAATTCCTCATCATC
Organism: Catalinimonas locisalis; assembly: GCF_038039535.1. NCBI lineage: Bacteria > Pseudomonadati > Bacteroidota > Cytophagia > Cytophagales > Catalimonadaceae > Catalinimonas > Catalinimonas locisalis. Next base: position 49,057 of record NZ_JBBPHP010000028.1, read on the forward strand.
TATAAGCTCCTGATTATAATAAAGAATGTCTACATCAATCAATCGCTCTCTCCATTTTCCAAGCTTAATCTTACCGATTTTATGCTCAATAAGCTGAAGCGATTTTAATAAGTTATGGGGCGACTGTTCTGTATTTATTTGTAAAACCTGGTTGTAAAACGAAGGCTGGTTACTGATACCCCAGGGTTCAGTTTCGTAAACATTTGACGCCTTTACAATTGATCCTACATTTTTTTCTATCTCCTTTTGCGTATCTGCCAGTACTTGCAATCTATCACCCAGATTACTACCTAATAATAAATATATACCTTTGCTTGAGTTCACGAGAGATTAGGGATAAATCTTATATATTTAAATCTTTAAGATTGGTCATAATCATTTGAAATACAAATTGTATCTAACATGAAATTTTTACGAATAGTTTTCGGTACTGTTGTTGGTCTGTTGCTCTTTTTTGGAATAGTTACATTAGTGATTATCGGTATTGCCAGTAGTGCTACTTCAGAGCAGGAAATTGAAATTGAAGAAAACTCTGTTTTAAAAATTGAACTCAACCAACCTATTGTAGAGAGAGAAACAGAAGACCCGTTCAATGCTTTGTTTTTCCCTGGTAATAATAATGGCAATATTGGTTTGATTGAACTTAATGAAGCGCTGAAAAAAGCAAAAGAGGATGACCGTATCAAAGGAATATACCTGGATGCCGGACTCACCTTGGCTGGATTTGCTTCACTCAGAGAGATCAGAAACTCACTCCTGGACTTTAAGGAATCAGGTAAATTTATCATAGCCTATAGCGAAATTTTGTCAGAAAAAGCATACTATCTCACTTCTGTAGCAGATTATATCTATCTGCATCCCCAGGGCAATATTGAATTTAATGGTTTTGTGGTAGAGGTGACTTTTATCAAAAATACACTTGATAAACTCGGCGTTGAACCACAAGTATTTCGTGTTGGCGACTTTAAAAGTGCTGTAGAGCCTTTGTTAAGAACCAGTATGAGTGATTCCAGCCGTTTGCAGTCTCAGGCTTACCTCAATAATCTTTATCATGTGTTTCTTGAAGAAATAGCCAGTGCAAGAAATATTTCCATACCTGAGTTGAGGCAAATTGCTGATTCAATGAAAGTAAGTTCTCCTATTGAAGCAAAAGAATACGAGTTAATCACTGACACAGCCTATTATGACATGGTTATACAAAAAATTGGTGAAAAACTAGGCATAGAGCCCGAGGAAGAGGATGAAGATTTTGATATCAATGACATTAATTTTATTTCTCTCAAAAGTTATGAAAAATCAATTGCCCAACAACCTGATGATTATTCCAGAAACCGAATTGCTGTTATTGTTGCTACCGGTACTATTGTCAATGGTGAGGGCGAAAACAATGTAATCGGCGGTGAAACTTTCGCGAAAGAAATCAGACAGGCTCGTCTAGATGATAATATCAAAGCCATAATTCTTAGAATTAATTCTGGTGGAGGAAGTGCACTGGCGTCTGATGTAATGTGGAGAGAAATTCAATTGGCCAAGCAGGTTAAACCTGTTATCGCTTCAATGTCTGATGTCGCTGCGTCTGGTGGATACTACATGGCTATGGGATGCGATACCATTGTTGCTCAACCTAATACAATCACTGGTTCTATTGGCATATTTGGAGTGATACCTAATGCCAAAGAGCTACTGAACAAAATTGGCGTTACAACTGACTATGTGCAAACCAGTGAGTTTGCTAATATTTTCAGTCTTACTCACCCCTTATCAGCTGCCGAAAAGCAAATTATTCAAAACCAGGTTGAAAATGGTTATGAAGACTTTACCAAAAAAGCTGCAATGGGTAGAGACATGTCTCTATCCCAACTAAAGTCTGTTGCTTCTGGTAGAGTATGGAGTGGCGTTGAAGCTATGGAAAAGGATCTTATAGATGTATTTGGTGGGCTGGATGAAGCGATCATGATCGCTAAAAACAAAGCTAACCTTGATCAAGATTATCAGGTAAAATACTATCCCAAGAAAAGAACTTTTTTAGAGTTATTAATGAGTGAATTTGATCAGGAAATTTCAACTTATAAGTTGAAAAGAGAACTGGGGATAACTTATCCGATAATTCAACAACTCAAGGAGATTCAAAATTTGCAGGGCACGCAGGCCAGACTACCTTTTGAAATTGAGATCAAATAAAAAAAGGAACGGTCTTCAGGGCCGTTCCTTCTTCTTACCTCAATCTACTACTAATCAGAGGTTTAAAGATCTTAGCACACTGATGGCTTTTAAATAGCCGGATTTTAAATTTTCTTTCCCTTCAGATTCTGTTTTTATTGACAAAACGGGCAAATTATTACCATAAATGTCGGAATGTAAAGATTTCACTTTTACACCTCCAATATCTTGAAGTATTCCAAAACGAATAAAATTCTCATCAGCAAAACCGGATATCTCCTGAATTAATTTATCATCATACGGAAGGGCATAAAATATCTCATTGATATTTTCACGAATACAGTAATTTTTCAATTGTGTTAATTTGCCTACTACCAGGGGACTACTAACGTTATTATCAAAAAAACCAGCAAAGTGATACCCTGAGGATTTACCTTCAGTAAAATACTTATGCAAATTAATACCAGCAGGTGTATAGCCAATTATTACAACTCTCTGTTTGTTCTTCTCCAAATTACATATATACCTGTATACTAATAGAGTAGCGCTTTTGATTCCGATTGAGAACGTGATAAAAAAGAGATATAAATCAGCAAGAAAAGTAAAGGATAACTGATTTAATCCCATGATAAAAGCAATAGTAGCTGAAAGAGGGAGATGGATAAGTGCCAGTTTAAAGGTATAAGCAAATATCTTTCTTATCCTCCTGTGGTTTTCTACAGTATAAGCATTTGCAAAAAGGCTAACAATGATCCATAGAAGTAACCATGCTAAAGTAAATGATTTATACTCAGGTTGGGAATAATCTAACACTTCTTGCCAAAACCAAAAGGTAAATTGATAAGAAAAAACAACAGCTAATATTTCTACTATAACCAGCAGTACTATAAGAGTCTTAGAATATTGATTTGGTCTTAGTTTACTGATCATGTTCATTGAAAAAAAGGGTTAATATTATTAGTTAAAAAAATATGCAATCATCAGTCAAAAAATATGTCAACTTTTTATTAAATAAATAATATATAAAAAGGCAGCATTATTTAATTTTTAATTCAACAATATTCATTAATGCATTCATTTAAGACAAAAATAAAAAAAAAGAAGAATATTACATCATGATTTGTAAAAAATTTTAAGAAAAATATTATAATTATACAATAAAGCACATCTTATCAGCTTTCTAGACATATTTTTAAAAACATCATTTATCATTATTATTGAATTGAACAGAACGCCTTAAAAAACAAATTTTATTGAAAAAAATTCAACCAAAAAGTAATTGTAGTATATTGAATTAAATAAAATCTTATTAAAACCATTTTATTTTTAAACTAACATCTCTTAAAACTTCCATCTAGTCACAGATTTGACTATTTCTGTTTGAAAGCTTAGTTTAAAGTGAAAAAGTCTACTCTCTAATTGCTATTTTTATTACCAAAAAAAATAAGAGTAATTCAAATCACTTATTACATATGTTAATTTGTACACATATCATGCAAAAGGTAACTTACTTTTATAAAATTTAATTTTTCTCATTCAACCCACTATTCATCCCTCCTTCTTTGATAAATAAAAAAGCCGGACAAGCCGGCTCTATTTGATATTATGTTGTTGTAAATTTAGTAATTGATTAGAAGATGACTTTAAAAATATCGTTAAAGATGGCAAAAGTCATTAGAGACAGTAAAAGTACCATTCCAACCTTTTGAGCTCCTTCTAGAAACTTATCAGAAGGTTTTCTTCCGGAAATAATTTCATAGGTAAGAAATGTAACGTGCCCTCCATCCAATGCTGGTATGGGCAGGAAGTTCATAAACGCAAGTACCATTGATAATAGGCCAGTAATACGCCAGAAACGGTACCAATCCCATGTACCTCCAAATATTTGGGCTATACCTATTGGGCCACTCAGCGATTTAGAAGCGGATACTTCTCCGCTGAAAATCTTCCCTAATGCCTTGATATTGATCCATACGACTTCAAATGCTTCCGTTGTACCTTTGGGAATTGCCTGGGCTAAGGTATAATCAGTTAAAGCCAAATCAACGAGACGCTCGGTATAAAAGCCTAAAGTACCATCTTCAGTTACCTCTGCATTCAATGTTACTGGATAATTGGCAGACTGTTCAGTATTTACATCGTCACCTCTTAAGACCTTTAAAGTTACTTCCTTACCGGCATTCTGAAGAAGTGCACTTTGCAATTCGTCAAAATAAGTAATTGCCTGATCGTTTACGCCTACAATCTGATCACCTGCCTGAAGACCTGCCTCATCTGCATTACTTCCTTTTTCAACTTTCGTTACCTTATAAGGAAACCTGTAGTCAATAAAATTGGAAGCAGACTCTTTATCCGACAATTTATCAATGAACCCACTTGGTATATGAACTTCAAGTATCTGTCCATTTCTTTCCACAGTATAGTAGCTACTATCCCCCAAAAATACATCTGCACCTACCAGATCCGGGAATCCTCTGTAATCTTGGCCATTCACTTTTACGATTTTATCTCCTGTTTCAAGACCAATTTCTTTACCCAAATCATAAGCTACGATGCCATGCTCTAAAATCTCTTCTTTAGGCACGTAAGACTCACCATATTGATAGGTTATTAAAATAAAGATGATAATACCAGTAATAACATTTACAATGATACCGCCCATCATTACGATAAGTCTCTGCCAGGCAGGTTTTGCCCTGAATTCCCACTCTTGTGGCTCTTCACTTAGTTTTTCAGTATCCAAAGACTCATCTACCATTCCTGAGATTTTTACAAAACCTCCAAGCGGAATCGCTCCTAAATTATATTCTGTCTCTCCGTACCTAAAACCAAAGATTTTAGGAGGGAAACCAATGTAGTATTGCTCCACACGCATACCAAAGACTTTGGCAGCTACCAAGTGGCCTAATTCATGCAATCCTACTAATATTGACAAGCCCAGTAAGAGTTGGGCGGCCATCACTAATGCTTCCATTAAATATTATTTGATTAATTCTTGAGCTCTAATTCTAGTTAATTTATCTGTCTCCACATAGTCGTTATATTCAGGTTGCGCAATATAAGGAACTTGCTCCATACAATGAGCAACTATGTCAGACATGTCTAGAAAACCAATATTATCTCTTAAAAATTCAGCCACCGCTATTTCATTAGCAGCGTTGAGAATACAGGGCATATTTCCTTTTTTTTCCAACGCTTCATATGCCAGGGCAAGATTACTAAAAGTATCGGTATCGGCCTTTTCAAAAGTTAAGGAAGGATAATCCATAAAATTGAATCGTGGAAAGTCAGCAAAAAGCCTCTCCGGATAGCTTAAAGCAAACTGAATAGGCACCCTCATATCAGGCAGTCCCATCTGTGCCTTTATGGACGAATCCTGGAACTGTACTAACGAATGAATAATTGATTGTGGGTGAACCACTACTTCTATCTGTTCTGTTCTCAATCCAAATAGCCATTTGGCTTCTATTACCTCTAGCCCTTTATTCATAAGAGAAGCAGAATCAATGGTTACTTTAGCGCCCATATCCCAGTTAGGGTGTTTCAGCGCTTCCTTTTTTGTTACTGTTTTAAGAAAATCTCTGCTTTTTCCACGGAATGGACCACCGGATGCGGTAAGGATAATTTTTTCTATAGGATTGTGAAACTCGCCTAATAAACATTGAAATATTGCAGAGTGCTCAGAATCAACCGGATAAATGTTTATACCTTTTTGTGCAGCAAGTTGTGTAATCAACTCTCCTGCTACTACCAGCGTCTCTTTATTGGCCAGGGCAATATTTTTACCTGCTTTTATCGCGTTGATAGTTGGCAACAAACCTGCATAGCCGACGGTAGCAGTAAGCACCAGATCAATACGCTGCATTTCAACAACCTGAGATAAGGCCTTCATACCAGCATATACTTTTATAGGCTGTGTACTTAATGCTTCACGAACATATGTATATAAAGACTCGTCTACTATGACTATGGCATTTGGCTGATATTGAATGCTTTGCTGTATTAGCAGATCAGCATTTGTATTAGCAGTGAGTACCTCAACAGAAAATTTTTCTGGATGAGCCTCTATTACTTCTAAAGCCTGAGTTCCTATAGATCCGGTTGACCCTAAAATAGCTACATGCCGCTTCTCCTCTTCATCTCTGATCATTTACAAGGCTTATTTTTTTGTAAAATCTATCAATAAATCAGCAATCTTTCGGTCGTTTGCCAAACGAGGCACCTTATTTTGACCACCCAATTTTCCCTGGCTTTTCATATATTCTCTAAATGCATTAGGCTGCAAAGGTATAATTTTCAAATTTCTTAAAATATTTCCTGATATTAGGTCATCGTAATAAGAATTCAACTTTTGCAGGTGTAAATTTAGTTCTTTTTCAAAGCCTTCCAAATCATGAGGGGGATGAGAAAACTCTACAAACCATTCATGTAAAGGTAATCCGCTTTCTGGATTGACTTGTGGAGCAACTGTAAATTCCACTATCTCTGTTTCAGTATACTTCTGACAAGCAAGATTCATAGCTTTTTCCACTTCTTCTCCTATAACATGCTCTCCGAAAGCAGATATAAAATGTTTGATTCTGCCGCTTACAACCAAACGGTGAGGATACTTGGAAACAAATTTAACAGTGTCCCCTATTGAATATCCCCATAGCCCAGCATTACTATTGATGACCAAAGCATAATTTACACCAATTTCAACTTCATGAATGCTGATTCTCTTTGGATTATCCTGATGAACCTGGTCTACAGGTATAAATTCATAAAATATTCCAGTATCAAGCAGTAAGAGTAAGCCTTCTTCCTGTTGAGAATCCTGATATGCAATAAAACCCTCTGAAGCGGGATAGGTCTCAATTGAATCTATTGGTCTACCTATTGATTCAAATATTTTTTTGCGATATGGAGCAAAATTTACTCCCCCGTACACAAAGACAGAAAAATTAGGGAACACCTCTCCTACTGGCTTACCGGTTCGCTCTATTATCCACTCAAAATACATTTGTACCCAGGGAGGAATACCCGAAATCAACGTCATGTCTTGAGTGATAGTCTCATCCACAATCTTGTCTAGCTTATCTTCCCAATCTTCTATGCAATTAGTGGCATAAGAGGGTAATTGATTGGTTCTTAAATATCCAGGTACATGATGATTGACTAATCCTGATAAGCGGCCAGTTGGTACTCCAGCCTTCTCATCAAGAGTCGGACTACCTGACAAAAAGATGAGTTTTCCGTCCAAAAAGTCAGATTTACCAGTTTTATGAACATAACTTAGCAATGCATTTCTTGCTGAGTTAATATGATTTGGAATGGATTCTTTAGTGATTGGAATATATTTAGTTCCCGAAGTAGTACCAGAAGTTTTAGCAAAGTAAGCAGGCTTTCCACTCCACAGCACATCCTTTTCACCTTTTAAAATCCTGTTTATATAAGGGGATAAAGCTTCATAATCTCTTACTGGCACAGCTTCCCTAAAATCCTCATATGTTCGGATATCTTTAAAATGATGATCTTTACCAAACTGAGTGTTTTTTCCTTTCTCTACTAAGTATCTCAGTATTTTTTCCTGTGACCTTTCAGGCTGCTGACTCCACTGTTTTTGTTGCTTTGCTATATACGCAGCAAAAGGCCTGCTTAAACTTGATCTAATTCCCATAAATAAAATAACACATAAAAAAAGCCCTAAACTAGCTAGGGCTTATTATAACTGAAAGTAAATATAATATGTTACTTCACTTTATCAACGATTGCCTTAAAAGCATCCGGATGATTCATGGCAAGATCTGCAAGAACTTTGCGATTTAAATCTATCCCCTGAGTTTTAAGTGCTCCCATAAACTGAGAATAAGATATCCCATACGCTCTTACTCCGGCATTAATTCTTTGAATCCAAAGCTGACGTATTTCTCTTTTCTTAGCTTTGCGATCACGGTAGGCATACTGCTGACCTTTCTCAACGGCATTTTTAGCTACTGTCCAAACATTACTTCTGCGTCCCCAATAGCCTTTGGCCTGTTTTAGGACTTTCTTTCTTCTCGCTCTTGAAGCGACATTATTGACTGATCTTGGCATTTCTTAGTTAAACGTTTTTGAGATATGGTGGCTTTTCAGCACTTATTACCAAACCTCTGGTGAACAAAAAAACCTGATGGTTCATTAAATGTTAAGCATATCTTTGATACGAGACTCATCTGACTTGTGCACGAGGGCAGCATGTGTTAAATTACGCTTCCGCTTGGTGGACTTCTTAGTCAAAATGTGACTCTTAAAAGCATGCTTACGCTTGATCTTTCCGGTCCCAGTCAGTTTAAATCGCTTTTTTGCGCCTGACTTGGTTTTCACTTTCGGCATCTTTACTTATTTATATGATTAATTATAATAAAAGACTAGAGATATTAACTTTTAGCTTTTTGAGGTTTGGGTGCCATCATTACCGTCATACGCTTTCCTACCAATTTTGGCATTTCTTCAACCTTACCCAAGTCTTCCAATTCCTGGGCGAACTTAAGTAATAACATTTCTCCCCTTTCTTTAAAGACGATAGTACGTCCTACAAAGTGAACATATGCTTTTACCTTCGCTCCATCTTTAAGGAAACCTTTGGCGTGATTAAGCTTGAACTGAAAGTCATGATCATCGGTATTAGGCCCAAAACGAATTTCTTTGACAACAGTTTTTTGAGATTTCTGCTTAATTTCCTTTTGCTTCTTCTTCTGCTCGTATTTGAACTTTGAATAGTCAATAATCTTGCAGACAGGTGGGTCTGCCTTGGGAGAAATCTCTACCAGATCCAGATTCTGATTCTGCGCCATTTTAACCGCAGTATCTATATCGTGAATCTCGTTGTCAGCATTATCGCCAACTACACGGACGAATTGTGCTCTGATTTTTTCGTTTATCTTGTAAGGCTCTTCAGTCCTTCTGACAAATCCTCTTTTCTTAAATTTGCTAATTTTCTACCTCCTTTGGTTTGTTAAAAATATATTTTGCAAATATCAAGTAATATTTACTATTATCAAAAAGCAATAACTATAAAATAATACAAAATAAGGCAAATAAAGTTTCACCATTACCTGATTTTAAAGATAATTAGAACCTAATTTTTTTGTGTTTGGCTCTGAAAGTAGCTTACAAACTCATCAAAACCAAAGCTTCCCACATCACCTTCGCCATGTTTACGTACAGACAATCCTTGCTCCTCCTGCTCTTTTTCGCCTACTATCAGCATGTAAGGAATTTTATTGACTTCTGCGTCTCTAATCTTTCTTCCAATCTTCTCATCCCTATGATCAATGATTCCTCTGATATCATGCTCGGCCATTTTCTGATGTATCTGTTCAGCATATTCAGCATATTTTTCAGAGATAGGCAATATTGTAACCTGCTCAGGTGCTAACCAAAGGGGAAGATTTCCACCCGTATGCTCCAACAAAATAGCAACAAAACGTTCCATTGAGCCAAATGGTGCACGGTGAATCATCACTGGACGATGTTTTTGGTTATCTGCTCCGGTGTAAGTCAGTTCAAACCTTTCAGGCAAGTTGTAGTCAACTTGGATAGTACCCAACTGCCACTGACGACCGAGGGCATCTTTGACCATAAAATCTAATTTTGGCCCATAAAAAGCAGCTTCACCATATTCTGTGACTGTATTTAAGTTCTTTTCTTCTGCCGCTTCTACAATTGCCTGTTCAGATATCTCCCAGTTTTGATCGCTTCCAATATACTTAGAATGATCCTCCTGATCCCGTAATGAAATCTGTGCAGTAAAGTTTTCAAAACCTAAGGAGTTAAACACATACATTACTAAGTCAATGACTTTCTTAAACTCATCTTTAACCTGATCCGGGCGGCAAAAAATATGCGCATCATCTTGTGTAAACCCTCTTACGCGAGTTAGACCATGTAATTCGCCGCTTTGCTCATAGCGGTAGACTGTACCAAACTCAGCAAAACGTATGGGTAATTCTTTATAGGAATGCGGCTTGCTCTTATAGATTTCACAGTGGTGTGGACAGTTCATGGGTTTGAGTAAAAACTCTTCATCCTCATTTGGAGTTTTAATTGGACGAAAAGAATCCTGCCCATACTTTTCATAATGGCCGGAAGTGACATAAAGCTGCTTCTGACCGATATGAGGAGAAATAACCTGCTCGTAGCCTGCCTTACGCTGAGCTTTTTTCAGGAAGTTTTCCAATCTTTCCCGCAGCAGTACTCCCTTAGGCAACCAGAGTGGTAACCCTGCACCTACTTTTTCAGAAAAAGTAAATAACTCCAGTTCCTTACCCAGTTTGCGGTGGTCACGCTTTTTGGCCTCTTCCAGCATTTCCAGATACTCTTTCAGTTCTTTCTGCTTTGGAAAAGTAATGCCGTAAATCCGAGTAAGCTGCTTGTTATTTTCGTCTCCACGCCAGTAAGCACCGGCTACATTCAGTAGTTTTACTGCCTTGATAAAGCCAGTATTAGGAATATGTGGTCCACGGCAAAGGTCAGTAAAATTCCCTTGTTTATAGAAAGTGATACTACCATCCTCTAATCTATCCAGCAGATCAAGCTTGTATTCGTCACCTTTTTCTTTATAATACTTAACAGCAGAAGCTTTGGTCATAGGAATGCGCTCATACTCATTCTTTTCTCTGGCAAGCTCCAGCATTTTTTGCTCAATCTTCTCAAGCTCATCGGAGCTGAATTCTCTGTCACCGAAGTCTACATCATAATAATAGCCGTTTTCAATAGGTGGTCCTATGCCCAATTTGATTCCGGGATACAGTGCTTCCAGTGCTTCAGCCATCAGGTGTGCTGAAGAATGCCAAAAGGTAGATTTTCCTTCGGTATCTTTCCAGGTCAATAACTGAACTTCTGAATCTTGCTCAATTGCACGGGTAGCATCCCAAACTTCACCATTTACTTTGGCAGCCAACACATTACGCGCCAGCCCTTCGCTAATACTTTGTGCTATTTCTAATCCACTAATTCCTTGGGGGTATTCTCTTTGTGATCCGTCAGGTAGTGTAATCTTGATTTCTTTACTCATATAAAATTTACTCTTACTGATTCTCAGGTTCGTCAGGCGTAATTGGCTGCAAGGGAGCCAATCCTTTTTTCATTTTTTCAAACTGTTCTTCCTGCTGCTTCTGCCACAAATATGCAACTTTTCTACGGAGATAGTCTAGTTCATCTACAGCTATTTTGTAAAGCTCCTGCTGTTGTAAGGAATCTTTTTCCAAAATCTCCTCATACTTTGTAATTGCCTGCTGATAATTTCTTCGGTTATCATAAATTCTGGCCTGAATAATAAGCGCTTCTTTGTCATTAGGACGAGAGCCGAGCATTTGATTGGCATAATAATCAGCTGAATCGTACCAGTTTTTTTGATAATACAACTGCATCAACTCTTTGTTGAGTAAAAACTGATCTATTTTTCCACTATCTTTTATTTTGTAGAAAATAGCGCTCGCACTATCTGTATTCCCTACCCTCTGTAAAATCTGAGCCTGCTGAAACAACAAACGATCACTTATATTCCCCTGCTGAGAGGCAAGGTTTTTATCCATATACATACGAGCCTTCTGATAACTCTGAGTATTCATATACATATCCACCAGTGCCTCATATACATCAGCTTTCGCTGCTCCAAATTCTAAGCTTTTGAGCAGCTGCGTCTCAGCCGATGCTGTATCTTTTCTGGAAGCTAATGCTTTACCCTTCATCAAATAGTTGTATGGATTTTTTGGCGCTAAAGCCAAGGCACTATCACTATATAAAAGTGCATCAGTATAATAATTACTGTTGAGGCTGGCCTGGGCTAATATTTCGTACAACTCTACTGAAGCGCCTCCAAAACGAAGTGCAGCCTTAGCATCATTGAAGGCCTCACGGTTTTGTCCTTTTTGCAAATGCACCTTAGCACTGGTCAGATGATACAGTGGGTCCTCGTCGTTCAGTTCTAAAGCCTTCCTTATACTCGCTAACGCATTGTTGGACTTATTCTGCTTCAGTAATAACTCAGCCCTGCGGTAATATGCTTCTGCATTATCCGGCTCTTCATCAATAATTTCGTTGACAACTGTTAATCCATAATCGTAATAAGAAGGATCAAAGTCAGGTAGCTCAGGAATTTGATGTTGCTCTGATTGAGCGCAGGAGCCTATCAGGCTACTGACTATAATGACCAATACGTATTTTGCGGGTAATTGCTTCAAGAAAAAATTCATTTGATAATTTGTTTCACACTTTATAACACAATTATCGTAGAAAACATTGGAAATTTAACGGTAAAAACTGCCTACATCTGTCATGGTATTCTTGTCTTCCGCATACATAGCATAATCAAAACCTTTGTGCAATGCATAAGATCCTACTTCCCCATTTTTACCGAGCGCCAGGAATCCGATCTGAATATCTTTGGCATTTTTCTGCTTGGAGATGCGCTTGATCGCTACCTCGCAGGCTTCTTGGGGGGAATAGCCCTGACGCATCAACTCTACAATAAGGTGAGCACCACATATTTTGATTATGGCTTCTCCCATACCGGTGGCAGTGGCTGCACCAATTTCATTATCAACGTACAACCCAGCTCCAATAATTGGAGAATCTCCTACCCTGCCATGCATTTTGTATGCCAATCCACTGGTAGTACAAGCTCCTGATAAATTTCCTGCTTCGTCCAGGGCAAGCATGCCTATCGTATCGTGATTTTCTATATTGATGATTGGTTTATATTCCGCTTCTTTCAGCCATTCCTTCCAGGCTTTTTCGGCCCTTTCGGTAAGCAAATTTTGTTTCTTAAAGCCCTGATCCAGCGCAAATTGTTGTGCGCCTTCACCCACCAACATCACATGAGGTGTTTTTTCCATTACCATTCTGGCCACCGACACTGGGTGTAAAATTTCTTCCAGGCAGGCCACTGCTCCACACTCGCCATTTTCATCCATGATACAGGCATCCAGGGTGACACGACCGTCACGATCGGGCAATCCGCCATAACCAACACTCAGATTGTCTTCTGCCTCTGTAACCCTTACACCAGCCTCCACGGCATCCAATGCACTGCCTCCCTGAGAAAGGATCTTCCACGCGCCTTCATTGGCCGCTAATCCATGACGCCAGGTAGAAACCACAACTGGTTTCCTGGCTTTATAAATTACTCTGTTACCAAATGTTGACCTGAAAGAGGTAAGTGGACCTATTCCAAAAGTAGCAGCAGAAATTTTCTTTAAAAACGATCTTCTTTGTGTCATGACAGGTTATAGCGTTAAATAAGTTGTGATTGTGTCTTTGTTAATCAAAGTTGCAGAAGCTTTAAAATTAGTGAATTCTCAGTGCTTTGGCACTGTTTGAACTTCAAAATCGTTGAATCCTCAAGCAATAAATGCCCAATTATGAAGAAAGGCCAAATTTTATTGATTCTTATTTTTATAGTTACGGCCCAGCTGTCATTTGCACAGAGGACTCAGGAATACACCACCAACTCTAAAAAAGCAATTAAATATTATGTTGAGTCAACAAACTATTTTATTCGCAGACAATACGGCCCCGCTCTTGAATTACTTAGTGCTGCAGTAAGAAAAGATGGCAACTTTGCTGAAGCACATCTGAGAATGAGCAAAATTTTTAAAGCCATGGGGGATGAAGCTAACATGCAGCATCATCTGCAGAAAGTAGTCAAATCGGAATACAACAACCCGAAATTTTCTGAAGCACATGTACTGCTGTCTGAAAAATACTTTGAGCAGGGTGATTATGATGAAGCCCGAAAACTCGCTGAACATATCGTCAATATGAAAGGGGCTCATAAATTGATGCAGGACGACGCACGATATCTATTGGCCAATATTGAGTTTACTGAAAAAAATATTGATCAACCGGTAGATTTTAAGCCTCAGGCAGTACAAGGTGGAGTCAATCAGTTGGGCTTACAATATTTTCCCGTGCTTACGGTAGATCAAGAAAGCATGATTTTTACCGGAAGAAGAGGTAGTTTGCCACAATACGACGAAGACATTTATATCAGTAAAAAACAGGCAGATGGATTGTGGTCTAAACCTGAAATTCTGTCCGAAAATATCAATACCAGGGCCAATGAAGGTACCTGCACCATTTCAGCGGACGGACGGACGCTTATATTTACTGCCTGCCAGGATAGAAGTGGCTTTGGAAGTTGTGACCTGTATATCAGTTACAAAATCGGAGATGAATGGACAGTACCCAAGAATCTTGGTAATAAGGTTAACGGCTCTTCCTGGGAGTCACAACCTTCTCTTTCGGCTGACGGCAATACATTATATTTTGTGTCCGACAGAAAAGGTGGGCATGGACGTAGAGATATCTACGTTACTTACCGTAATGATCAGGATGAATGGTGTGCTGCGGAGAATTTAGGTAAAGCTATTAATACTCCCAGAGATGAAGTATCTCCATTTATCCATGTCAATGGGCAAACGCTGTACTTTGCCTCCGATGGTTTACCCGGCTTTGGTAAATTTGACCTTTATGTTGCTGAGAAGCATGAAAGTAGCTGGACCAAACCTACAAATCTGGGCTACCCTATCAATACCAAGGATGACCAGGCATCTCTTTTTATCACAGCAGATGGCAAAGATGCTTATTACTCAAATGAAGAAAGGCAGGGTGACAGATACGTCAGCAGCATGATCTATACTTTTGTAATTCCTCAGGAGATCAGAGTTACCAATAGAAGCAGTTATGTGGAAGGTGTGGTGTATGACGCAGTGACCCAAAAGCCAATCGGAGCAACTGTTGAACTAATGGATCTGAATAAACAGATAAAGATTTCTGATGTAAATTCTGATCCCAAAAACGGTGAATATCTGATGGTATTGACTGAAGGGTCAGAATACGCACTGTATGTAGATAAAGAAGGCTATCTTTTTCAAAGTCTGGCTTTCAACTATGCTGAAAAAGGAGACATAAACATTCAGGAACCTAAGCATATTGATATCTACTTACAACCCATCACCAAGGGCAAAGAAACAGTGCTGAATAATATTTTCTTTGATGTAGACAAGTATAAGATCAAAGAAATCTCTAAACCCGAACTTAACAAAGTAGTCAACTTTCTTCAGGAAAATCCTGAGATAAGCATTACTATTAATGGGCATACCGATAATCAGGGAAGTGCTGAATATAACCTGGATCTTTCTTCTAAAAGGGCAAAAGCCGTATACGATTATATTGTTCAAGCCGGAATCTCTGAAGAAAGGCTACAATACAGAGGTTACGGTCAATCTAAACCAGTTACCACTAATGATACTGAAGAGGACAGGCAAAAAAACAGAAGAATTGCTTTTGAAATAATATAAGCTGATTTCTTTTTTTTGTTAGATTAAATAAAGAATAGAACTACTATGGAAACTATCATTGCCCATTCAGAAGAACTCATAACTGCCGAGCAATATCTAAAATAAGAAAGAGCCGGAATACGGGAAAAAGATGGTAAGTATGAGTTTCATCAGGCTAAAAAAATCTTTATGGGAGGTGCTACCAAAGAACATAATGCTATCTCTACCAATTTGACAGGTCTTATCTGGTCATTTAGCAGAAATAAAGATTATCAGTTGTACCATTCTGATATGCGCACCTTTACTCCTTAAAAACCAACAGTTACTTTTTCCTGATCTTGTTATGGTTAAAGGTGAGCCTCCGTTTCAGGAGGATACTTTTGACAATCTCCTTAATCCTTATCTGATCATTGAAATTCTGTTTAAGTCCACTTCCGGTTTTGATAAGGGTGATAAGTTTTCAGCTTACCGAAGTATTGATTCTTTGGAAACTACATCACGGTTTCCTCTACCTCTCTGATGATAGATCACTATCGTAAAGTAAAAGAGAATGAATGGAACATATTGATCTATTCTGTGAAAGATGAACAAATTACGCTGTTTGATAGGGGCCTATCTTTATCTTTGACTGATATTTATAGAAATGTCCGCTTTACTACTAAAAGCTGATATCAAAAACTTAAAGTAAAAACTGTTCCTTCTCCTTTCGCAGATTGCACACTAATATTCCCTTTGTGTAGCCGCATGATCTGTCTGGAAAGGCTTAGTCCTATTCCGGAACCGTTTTCTTTGGTAGTAAAGAACGGAATGAAGATCTGATCTATGAGTTCCTGCTCTATCCCTTTACCATTATCCATGACCTGAATCACTCTTTGGTTTTTATCATTTATAAAGGCATGGATACTGATATTCGGATCTTCTACCATTTGCAGTGCATCCATAGAATTGTTTACCAAGTTGATCAATATTTGCTCTATCAACTCAAAATCCGCTTTTATCTGAAGATTTTCAGGATCAACCCTTTCTTGCCAAACAATACCCTTTTCTTTCAATTTCGTTTTCAAAAGTGCATGCAATCTTTTGAAAAGCGCTTGTACGTCTACGGCTCGAAATTGTGGCTGAGCAATCTGCGTGAGGCTTTTATAGGCTTTCACAAAATTGATCAGCCCGTTTGTTCTTTCTTCAATCGTTATGAGACTTCCATATAGATCCTCTATTTCATCTTCATCAAGATCGTTCATCTTCAGTTTATCTCCTTCATCCGTCTGGATCAGCATCTGATTAACCATTCCTGTTAGGTTAGAAATAGGTATTACTGAGTTCATGATTTCATGGGTAAGTACCCTGATCAATTTCTGCCAGGAAGCCACTTCCTGCTCTTCAAGTTCGGTACGAAAATCCTGCATAGAAAGCAGCTTAAAGTCTTTCCCCTGCATTCTAAATTCTGTAGCCTGTACCGATAGTTGTAATAACTGATGGTGAACGATCACCTTTATCTGTGTTTTCTCTCCTGCATTAAGCTGCTTCAGTGCATGGTAAAATTCACGGTCAATGTCCTGCAAATCATCCAAGTTTCTAAGTTTAGGCTTTTGTAAAAGTTCTTTAGCTGCCTGGTTTACCAATTGAACTTTACCTTCCACATCCACACAAATCAGTGCTACTGAGACCTGCTCTACTATGTTCTGCAGATACTGATGATTGCTTTCTTTCTCCTGTCTCAACTTTTGAAACGTTCCGACAAGCTGGTTGAAAACTTCACTCAGCATATGGCCTTTCATGGCCGGGCGTTGGTAATAGGTATTGGAAAACTCCCCCTGACGTATGGCAATTACCAGGTTTTCCATTTCCAGATGGGTACGTTCAATATAACGTATCAACTCTACGAACAGTACAATGAGCAATAAGCCTAACCATAAGGATACCAGCCAGAAATTTGTTTCGGTCAGTATGTACAAGATACTAAAGCCAACAGCCACGATAAATATCAGGCGTATAAATATCTGCGTTCTGAAGATGGTATATCTCATGGAAGAGTTCTTAGGTTATGGTATTGTAGCCATCGCGGAGTGGTTTTATGGTGTAATAGGTTTGTATAAAATGGTTTCAAAGTTAAAAGATATAGCTGTAATAGCTTGTAATAAAGCACCATACCTCAATAAAGCATCATCCTACTTAAGATTTACTTTCGCAATTACGGGTAAATGGTCGGAAGGATAGGAATTATCGCGCGAATCCGTAAGTATTGCATGCTTCAGCACTTCAACATTGGGGCTTACGAATACATAATCAATCCGACGGTTTTCCTGCAGGGGTTCGTTGACCAAAAAACCACTGAAAGAGCTGCTGGGACCGTGATGCGGGAGTACTGTCAATTCATAAGCATCATCCATATCTTCTCCTTCGGTCATGGCAGCATAAGGGGCAGAATCAGGGGTTGCATTAAAATCACCGGTAACCACCACTGGTGCATCTCCGGCAATATCAGTAATCTTCTGCCTGATCAGACGGGCACTTTCTTCCCGTGCCTGCTCACCTCTGTGGTCAAAGTGTGTATTGAAATAGTAGACCGTATCTCCGCTAGATTTTTGTACTAGCTGCGTCCAGGTAGCGATGCGGGGTAAAGCGGCATCCCAGCCCACACTGATATCATCGGGTGTTTCTGACAACCAGAAGGTTCCCCAGTCTGTAAGTTCAAACTTGTCTCTATTGTAGAAAACCGGAGAGAATTCGCCCTGTGATTTACCATTGTCACGGCCTACTCCCACCCAATCCATTTCGGCAAGCGCACTATCCAGATACTTTACCTGGTGTTCAAGGGCTTCCTGCAAGCCTAATAGATCCGCTTCGTGAAATTTGATTGTACTGGCTACCATCTCTTTGCGATAAGGCCAGGCATGGGCACTATCTCCGGGATTGTCATAGCGAATATTGAATGACATCACATTAAAAGTTTCAGGTGACTGGGCTGACATATTTTCGGGATTAGATCCAGGCTGGGAAGACTCACAGGCAGTAGTGATGCCTACCGTTGCAACTAAAAAATAGAGAATTGTTCTAAGCATTGGGTAGTTGTTTAATGGGTTTATTCATCTGATATGCTCAACTAAAGGTAGCGTTAATTAATTTGAAATAAATGGCAGCATTTATGACAGTTTGCACTGAAAATAAATATTTGCCTGCCGCGAAAGTTCCGGTTTGTGTGCCACAAACCGGGGTGTAGGTTGAAACATATGGTTTGAAACACGTGCCAGGTACTGGTGCAATAGCGCCAGGATACTGCTTCTTTATTTTGTCATTTTATTAATTCGCTCACTATCCGCTACCAAAATTTCATATTCCGGCATATTCAGGCTACCACCCATAAACACCCGGTGATTCTGAAATTGCATGCCGCTGCTTTCAGCTTTGCGGGCAGAGATATGGCATTCTTCAACCCCACAGGCTTTCATTTGGTCAATGTTATACTCGTCTATACCTGCACCGGGCATGATGATGATACGTCCAGATGCCTTTTTGTGTAGTTCGGCAATCAGTTCTTTACCTTCAATTGCAGATTTTTGCTGACCAGAAGTAAGAATACGGTCGCAGCCCAGCTCAATGATATCTTCCAGTGCTTCGTAGGGATCAACCGTCATGTCAAAAGCCCGGTGAAAGGTAACATTCATGGGGTGGGCAACAGCTATCAGCTCTGCACAGCGTGCTTTATCTACTTTACCTTGGGGAGTCAGTATACCAATTACTACGCCATCGGCACCAAGCTCTTTGGCAGTCTGCACATCATGTTTCATGATCTCCATTTCAATATCAGAATAAAGAAAGTCTCCACCTCTGGGGCGAATGATGACCTGCAGACCAATACTGATATTTTTTCTTGCTAAAGCGATAGTACCTGCACTGGGAGTGGTGCCTCCTTCAAAGAGGTTATCACAGAGTTCTACGCGTATTGCCCCTCCCTTTTCGGAGTTGATCGCTGACTGTACCGAATCAATACAAACTTCTATTTTCAATGTTAGGTATGGATTTAGGGTTTTAGATTCTATTTGAATATACATCTTGCTACCCCAAAACTAAAAAAGTGGAGCATGAACTCCACTTTTTTTATATCATTTAATTATTAAGGACTTATTCTGCATCCCACCACATACGGGTAGTAAACTCGTCAGGTCCCTGTCTGCTGGTAGCATTCTGTAGTTGCTCACCATTATTACCGTACTCACCTTCAAAATATCTAAGTCGTCTGGGAATCTGACCATTGGTAATATTTCCAGGGTAAGTAACCGGATCAAGTACAGGGAAGCCTGTTCTTCTCCAGTTTGCCCAAGACTCATAATCATTCAGGTAGGTAGCGACCCAGTACTGTTCTCCAATCATTTCCAATCCTTCAGCAGCGTTGTAAGGATTTTCTGCCAGATATTGATCAATAGCATCTTCAGGAATCACCAACGACTCATCATAAACTGTAAAATGCTCCATATCAGCTCTAACACCATTCTCATAATGCGTTTCAGGATCTCCACTATGCCAACCGCGTATAGCTGCTTCAGCTAATAAATATTCAACTTCAGCATAGGTCTGGAAGAACATAGGAGCATCAAGCGTCACCAAGGCAGGATTAGTAGTTGAGTAAAGGTCATTGGGTACCGCTTCTTCTCCTGTGCCTTCGTATACTTTGATGGTATTCACATCATAACCATTGGGTAATCCATTGTAAATACCATCCTGATTGGTAGTAGCAATTACCTCCAAGCGAGGATCATTCCGCTCAGCCATAAAATCAATAAACGTTTTGCTCATTCTTTGAGTCTGATCAGCCAGGTACACCTGACCAATACCATTTTGATTAATTCCTACCGGACCATCAGTATGCTGTATGTAAGCATTATCAGCATTGCTTTCCATCACGCCACCGGCAATAGCTTTGGTTACATACTCTTCAGCCATGGCAGGATCAACCTTAGTAAGACGCATACCCAGACGTAGCATTAAGGAATTAGCAAATTTTTCCCACTTTTCAAGATCTCCCTGATACATAATATCCTGTACACCATTTGCACCAAGATCAGTCAAAGATGCATCAAATGTGCTGGGTGCTTCTTCTAATTGCATCAGCATATCCGCATAGATCTCTGACTGTGGATCATATTGAGGTGAATAAGTATTATCATAAAATCCACGTCCAGCTTCTGAATAAGGAATATCTCCGTACATATCAGTTAAGCGAGACATACCTAAAACCCAAAGGATTCTGGCAATCCCATACACATTACCCTGGCTTGGATCATCTTTAGTCTGCTCCATTACAGAAGCCAGAAGCTTTACATAGTTAGGATAAGCAGCTTCAAACAAAGCACCGGAATACTGAGCGTTGTATAAGTACTTATCTCCAGACCAGTAAGTTTGAAGATTAGCCATATGCTGAATCATGGTAGAAGAATAAATCATTACTCCTCTCCAGCTTTCATAGCGGTCGCCAGAAATTCTCAACATAGAATTGGCGAGCATATACGAAGGATTAATCTCAGATGCTGCATTTGGGTTTTCGTTCAGCTCTATCAAATCATCAGTATCGCATGAGGATACCATGAGAAGCCCGGCCAGCATCAGACCAAATATTTTATATGATATTGTTTTCATACTTTTCAATTATTTCTTTCCCTTCAAGAGAATTTTTTAGAACCTGATATTTACATTAAATCCGTATGAACGGTATTGAGGAACCCCTAACCACTCAAGCCCTTGACTATTGTTGGTGGTACTGTAGGTAGACTCAGGATCTATATTATCCACATTGCTCCATAACAACAGTAAATTACGACCTACAAATGAAACAGTAGCCGCTGAAAAGGGTGTAGCCTCAAGCAAAGAACTAGGAAGATTGTACCCCAGCTGTAACGAACGTAATTTTGCAAATGATGCATCATAGATAAACTCTTCAGTAATATCAGAAGCCAGTCTAGAGTAATAATCCTGAACGTTTTCAGCAGCTATCTCAAACGTAGCAGCTTCACCATTCTGGTCTACACCTGAGTAGGATAATCCACTCTCTCTACCCTCAAGAGTATTTTGATGTAGTCCTAACGAATAAGCATTCAGGTTAGTGCCTGAGAAAAGATCAGCCCCGGTTTTGATGTCAATCAAGGCACTGAAAGTAAAGTTCTTATAACGCAAGGAATTGGTGATACCTGCTGTCAAATCATGAACACCTGATCCTAATAACTCAATATCATCTGATCTAACTGGAAGACCATCAGCATCATAGACTTTCTGACCGTCAATGGTTTTGTGTCTGCGGCCCCATATTGAAGCATAAGGGTAACCAACTGCATGACGAACGAACACATTTTGTGAACGAGCCTGATCACCAGATAAGAAGTCAACACCTTCAGCTAGCTCAAGTACTTCGTTGTTGTTCTGAGCCATATTAAACATCACCTCCCAGGTAAAGTTATTAGTCACTACAGGTTGACCGGTAACCAATAGTTCAATACCTGAGTTACGCATTTCACCTACGTTTACTACCACGCCAGTATAGCCGGATGTCCTGGAAATACTTGCGCTAACAATATCATTTTCAGTTAGACGATCATAGTAAGCGAAATCAATGCCCAGGCGATCATTAAAGAAACGAACGTCAAATCCTACTTCAGTTTCCGTTACAGTAAGTGGTTGAAGAAAGGCGTTAGGAATATTTCCCTGAGAGATTGTAGCAAGTGCTGCTCCCTGATGGCCTTGACCGGTTAATTCGTATGTCAGATTAATGTTATAAGGATCAGTATCACCACCCACTTGTGCCCATGCTGCTCTTACTTTACCAAATGAAACCCAGTCAGGCATTGCAAACGCTTCAGAGAATACAAAGCTGGTACCTACAGATGGATAGAAGATTGAATTTCTATCGGGTGCAAGCGTAGAGAACCAGTCATTTCTACCTGTAACAGTCAGATACAAAAATTCATTGTAATTCACTTCAACAGACCCAAAGAGAGAGTTTATACCTTTTTCGCTATAACTGAGAGAAGGACTCTGGTTAGCAGCATTGCTTACTGCATGGAAAAAAGGAATATTGAAATTCTGTCCATTAATAGACATGTTCTCATCAAATCTTCTCATCTGGTTTCCTCCCACAAAAGCATTCAGACCAATCGTTCCAAACTGTTTATCAGCACCGAGTAAGAAATCTGCATTTACCTCTTGTACAGTCCTTTTGTTTTCGTTGATTCCACCTAATACTTTATAAGCAGTTCCGTAAGGCTCTAAATTAGTGCCACGCACAGTGTAATTGTCAATACCAACACGTCCCTGCAAATACAACCAGTCCGTAAATTCATAACGTACTAAAGCCGAACCGATGAGACGATTACGTTCATCACTATTGACAAACTGGTAAGCTCCCCAATAGGGATTGGTCAAAAATACATTGTTACTGAATGGTAATTCAACGCCAGCTTCATTAGCACCCAGTTTATCTGTATCACCTTTCAAGTCAGTCACATTAATGTTAGCTGGTAGTGTTGCAACAGCAAAGTTTGCATTACCAGGAGAGTCAGATAAGCGAGGGCGGTTGTCCGTATCTTCTATGCTGTATTGAGCTTTGGCCGAAAAAGAAAGCCTTTCAGCAAACTTACCATTCACATTCATGGTAAAGTTCTTACGGTTGTACCCTGCATTAGGCATTACTGCATCATTATCAAGGTTGGAAGCTGAAAAGCGATAATTAGCTGTTTCATTTCCACCGTATAATGATAATGTATTGGTAAAAGTAAGACCTGTATTGTAAAACGCATCGTACGGATCTCCAGTGTATGAATACGGACGGCTTACTCCATCAAATTGAACTACACTGCTGCCATCCAGGCGATCTCCCCAGGAAGCATTACCAAATGAGAGTGCTTCATCCTGACTTGTAGGTTTAGCACCTCTATTTCCCTGTCCATACTGACGCTGCCAGTCAAAATTGTTGATGATATTTTCAAACACAAGGTTTGAATTTATTTCAACGCCTATTCCTTTTCTGGCACTACCTTTTTTGGTAGTAATAAGTATTACCCCATTAGAAGCTCTTGAGCCATAAAGTGCAGCAGCAGTATTACCTTTGAGCACACTGATTTCTGCGATATCATCAGGGTTAAGGCTTGATAGACCATCTCCGGAGTCAGTACCACCCCACATACCAGCTGATCCCAGTTGAGAGTTGTCTATCGGCACCCCATCAATCACATAAAGAGGCTGGTTATTTCCTCCAAGAGAGCTATTACCACGGATTACAACACGAGATGATCCTGCAGGACCAGTGGCAGTGCTACTTACGTTAACTCCAGCTACTCTTCCTGATAATGCATTTCCAAGATTAATCTCGCGAGCTTGTACTAATGCCTCACCTTCCACTTCACTTACAGAATAACCAAGAGATTTCTTTTCTTTTTCTACACCGAGTGCAGTCACTACCACTTCACTCAGTTGGGTTAGATCAGGTAAAAGATTCACATCAATAGTGGATCTGTTTCCTACTTCCACAGAGGCTGACTCATAGCCTACAGAAGTAAATACAAGGGTAGGGTTTTCACTATTTACTGAGATTTTGTAGTTACCTTCAATATCCGTAACAGTACCTACAGTAGTGCCCTGAACTAATACGTTTACTCCAGGAAGCCCCTCATCATTTTCATCAGTTACTTTACCTGATACAGTTCGGCTTTGTGCCAACACAATACTGGAAGTAGTAAGCAGAATTACTACTATTCCAGCCACACGATACAATGTTAGTTTGGACTTATATCCAAGTAACATTCCGAGTAGAATTTTTCTCATAAAGATTTCGGAATAATGAATAAAAATTTGACATATGGCCAGTTTAGAATTACCGGCAAGTAGCAATATGATAAGAAAGGATATTCTAATCAAAATAGAAGCCTCATATATCATATTTAAAGCAGCTTTTTATATTAATAAATAAATTTATTATATATATATTTATATTTTTTAGCTACGATTTTGTAAGCATTCACATATTTGATACTCCGAATCTTGAATATTTAAAGTTTGATCAAAAGTCAACTTTTTAAAGTAATAAGTTGTATTTTTCTGAGAAAATGAATCAGCAATGATAAATAATTAGTAATTTTTTAATCAATAAATTTAAGAAATATTATTTGCATAGAGCTTTAATTAGCTACTATTAATATTGGATATACATCGTTTTTCAATATTTTTCAATACAACTGCTTTAATAAACTATTCTCCCTTTTTAAATTTTAGGTAGATTTACTTTTGTATGTCCTCAGCAGTATCTGTGCTAACGTTGTGTGTATATATAAGTACAGTTATTAAAAATTAAACTTTATACTTAAGTATTAATTGTTACGTCAAATTAAGATGGTTAAAATCTAAAATCTCTGCACTATACCTCTTCAAAATTCCATAATTCGTTCCGAAAAAATTTCATGCTGGTAAACTGATAACTTCTAACAGTTCCAGACTCCTCTGCCCACTTCTTTTTCTTCAGTTTGCAGATTTATATTTATATTGTCGCCAACCAAAAGTATTATCACAACCCGTAAACTACCCATGAAAAGCAGTCTGAACAGAAGAGACTTTCTCAAAAACACAAGTATCGGTGGAATAGGATTAAGCCTAGGCCCATCCCCCTTTACCTATCTGAAAACATCGGCAAATGAAGTGATAAATGTGGGCATTATGGGTACCAATAGCAGAGGTTCTGCATTAGCCCGAGGCTTTGCACAAAACCCGGATTGCAGAGTAGCCTATATATGTGATGTAGATGATAATGCTATCACCAAAGGCATCAACGCTACAAAAGAAGGAGGGCAGGAAGAAGCGCCGCAGGGCGTGAAAGACTTCAGAAAGGCATTAGAAGATAAGCAATTGGATGCGCTGGTGATTGCTGCTCCTGATCATTGGCATGCTCCGGCAGCTATGATGGCTCTTCAGGCAGGGAAAAATGTGTACGTAGAAAAACCTTGTAGCCATAATCTGGCGGAGGGAGAAATGCTTGTTTCCTGTGCCAAAAAACATGGCAAGGTGATCATGATGGGTAATCAACGCAGGTCATGGCCTAATATTATTGATGCTATGAATGAATTGCATAATGGTATAATAGGTAATGTGTACCTGGCTAAAGGTTGGTACGCCAATACCAGAGGTTCTATCGGACATGGCAAACAGGTGCCTGTACCCAGTAATCTGGACTTTGACCTGTGGCAAGGCCCTGCTCCCCGTCGTCCTTACCTGGATAACTTGGTGCATTATGAATGGCATTGGCGCTGGCATTGGGGAACTGGTGAACTCTTGAACAATGGGACCCACTTTATTGATCTCTGCCGATGGGGACTGGGAGTAGATTATCCCGAAAAAGTTGATTCCTGCGGCGGTCGCTACCATTTTCATGATGATTGGGAAACCCCTGACACCCAAAATGTGACGTATCAGTTTCCTTATGGTAAATCAATTTTCTGGGAAAGCCGAAGCAGCAATGGGCGTAGTATTAACGGTTCTAATGTTGGCGCTTCTTTTCATGGAGAAAACGGTACTTTGGAAATATATGGAGGGAATGGCTACAAAGTTTTTGACCATAAAAATAAACTGGTAACGGAAGTAAGTGAATCCACATCAGATGCACTGGATACTTCAGGGCCTGGCTTTGATTTAGATAAAGCACACATCATCAATTTTGTAGATGCCATACGGCATGGTATTCAACCCAGAACGCATATTGAAGACGCTAACAAAAGTGTACATATCTGCCACCTGGGTAATGTAGCGCAACGTGTCGGCAGGAGCTTAGTCATCAATTCGGCGAATGGCAATATTATCAATGATCCTGAAGCGATGAAATACTGGGGTCGTGAATACGAAGAGGGATGGACACCTACTGTTTAATCAAATAACCTAATACTATCAATGAACACCAGAAGAGATTTTATGAAAAAGGCCGGTGTAGCTGGACTCTCCATAAGTTTACCTAACTTTAATATTCACCAAAAATCCTCTGCTCCCGCTGGAAAAAGGATTGGCATTATTGGCCTGGATACTTCTCATAGCCCCGCTTTTACCAAAATGTTTAATGCAAAGGAGCAGGAGGCTAAGCTAAAAGGGTATCAGGTAGTGGCTGCATATCCGTATGGAAGTAAAGATATTCCCAGCAGCGTTGAGCGTATCCCTAAGTATACTGAAGAGGTGAAAGCCCTGGGGGTTGAAATTGTTGATTCTATAGACAAACTACTTGAAAAAGTTGATTTTGTGCTTCTGGAAACCAATGATGGCAGACCCCATTTGGAACAGGGTTTACAAGTACTCAAAGCCGGAAAAACCATGTTTGTGGATAAACCGGTTACTGCCTCTCTTCATGATGCGATTGCCTTATATGAAGCGGCCGAAGAATATAATACGCCTATTTTCTCATCTTCTTCCCTAAGATATCTGCAAAAAGCTCAGGATGTGCGCCATAAAAATATAGCGGGAGATGTTACAGGGGCGATGTCATTTAGTCCCGCGAGTTTGGAAGAGCATCATCCGGATTTGTTCTGGTACGGCATACACGGGGTAGAAATCTTATTTACCGTTATGGGTACGGGTTGCCGCAGAGTGCAGCGCATCGCTACTCCCGATACTGATATCGTAGTGGGTACATGGCAGGATGGACGTCTGGGAACTTTCAGAGGTAGCAGAACCGGTAAACATGATTATGGAGGAATTGCTTTCGGAACAAAAGAAAATATCAACCTGGGACCTTATGGTGGCTATCAAAATCTGGTTGCTAAAATTGCTGAGTTTTTTGAAAGCGGCAAGCCTCCAGTATCGCCACAGGAAACACTGGAAATTTATGCTTTTATGGAAGCGGCTGATGAAAGCAAACGACAGGATGGTTCGGAAGTAAGTCTGAATTATGTGATGAATAAAGCCAGAAATTCCTGAATAAAGTTAAAGTGCTTCATTTAACAAAGAACGGCTGCATGGGTCGTTCTTTTTTACTTAACAGCAGTAGCTTCTCTTTCTTTCAGGCTTTTCACCATGAGTCTGGCAGCTTTCTCAGAAGCTCTTTCATTACCCAATATTTTTTTGATTCTCTGATAAGCATTCAGCTGGGCCTTACGTTCAGGTGTATCAGCCACAATTTTCCTTAATTCTCTTTGCAAACGATTTGTGTTAAAATCAGACTGAATTAATTCCGGCACTATTTCTTCATCCGCGATAAGATTCACCAATCCTATATAGGGCACTTTGATCAGTGATTTAGCAATCTGGTAAGAAATTAAGCTGGTTTTGTAGCAAATTAGTTGAGGCACTTCAAAAAGTGCAGTCTCCAGAGTAGCTGTACCTGAGGTTACCACCGCCGCATGCGCCTGATGGAGAATATCATAGGTTTTTCCTTCAATAACCTGCACATTTTCCCGCTGCATTGCTACATCGTACATTGCGTCTGGAAGGTTATTGACCGCGGCCACAGCAAACTGATACGCAGGAAATAGCGGAGATAATGCTAACATAGTTTTGAGCATATTGCTCACTTCCTGTTTGCGACTGCCGGGAAGCACTGCGATCACTGGCCTCTCATCCAAACCATATTGCTGACGGAAATCTTTTTGCGGCTGGAAATCCCTGATAGCATCTAAAAGTGGATTTCCTACATATTCTACTTTATAATCAAACTTACGATAGAAGTCCTTCTCAAAAGGTAGAATGACAAACATCTTGTCTACATTGGCTTTTATTTTTTTTGCTCTACCCTGGTTCCAGGCCCAAAGTTTTGGTGAGATATAATAATAGGTAAGTATATTATGCTTCTTAGCGAAGCGTGCCATTCGCATATTGAAGCCTGCATAATCAATCAGAATAAGCACATCCGGTTGAAATTCCAGTATGTCTTTTTCGCACTGTTTGATGAATTTTCTGATCGTTGAAAGGTTGGTAAAAACCTCCCAAAAACCCATAAAAGCCATCTCGCGGTAATGTACCACCAGTTCGCCCCCAGCCTTTTGCATTTCGTCACCGCCCCAGCAGCGTACATTTATTTGAGTATCACCAGTAGTCTCTGCTTCCTTTTTTAATGCTTTGATTAAGTTAGCGCCATGAAGGTCACCCGAGCGTTCTCCTGCAATAATATAGTATTTCATTAAAGCGTGGCGTGCGCCATATTGGGTTCCTTATTCGCAAGATGATCCTGAGGCTCAATGCCTTCTCCAAAAAAGTCAACAAAATTGTTGGGCGTTTCATACAGGCGAATGGAATGCAAAACTCCCCGGTTGGTAATATCTTTAAGGGCCGGTGCCAGTATTTTCCAGATCTCTTCAATCAGAATTTCACAACTCGCCATTTTACCCTGCATAAAATCCACATCCAGATTCAGATTTTTATGATCAACTTTCTCAATTACTCTTTCTCGTATCAGCGTACTAAGCTTCTTCAGATCAACCACAAAACCTGTTTCCGGATCAGGCTTACCTTTTACAGTTACGATCATCTCAAAATTATGCCCATGCCAGTTGTCATTGGCGCAAGGACCAAACACTTCTTCATTTTTTTCTCTGGTCCAGTTTGGATTATATAGTTTGTGAGCAGCGTTAAAATGCTCTCTTCTGCTTACATAAATCATAGACTCTGCTTATTTTGCCGCAAATATAATTAATAGCACGCGAAAAATCAGTCTGATAACAAGAAGAGAAGATGAATCCTTCCTT
Source organism: Catalinimonas locisalis (assembly GCF_038039535.1). Taxonomy (NCBI): domain Bacteria; kingdom Pseudomonadati; phylum Bacteroidota; class Cytophagia; order Cytophagales; family Catalimonadaceae; genus Catalinimonas; species Catalinimonas locisalis. The sequence goes on from NZ_JBBPHP010000028.1 coordinate 78,215, forward strand.
AACTTAAGTAACTAAACTAAAAAAAGCCAAAAATATGATCATTGTCACAGGAGCCGCCGGCTTTATCGGTAGCTGTTTAATCGCCAGACTCAATGAAGAAAATTTTAACTACATCATCGCTGTAGACCAGTTTAAAGACGCAGAAAAACTGAAAAACCTTGAAGGAAAAAAAATCCAGGAAAAAGTAGAGCGAGATGAGTTTTTCTCCTGGTTGGACGAAAACTATGAGGAAGTTGAATTTATCTTTCACATCGGTGCCCGTACGGATACCACAGAGTTTGATACCGCCGTTTTTGATAAACTTAACCTCAATTATAGCAAAGAGATATGGAATCGCTGCGTAAGTTATCAGATTCCTTTAGTCTATGCTTCTTCAGCTGCCACTTACGGTGCAGGTGAGTTAGGCTATAAAGATGATGAAAGCCTCATTCCAAAATTAAAACCACTTAACCCATACGGTATTTCCAAAAATGAATTTGATAAATGGGCTTTAGCTCAGGAAAAAAAGCCTTTTTTCTGGGCCGGACTTAAGTTCTTCAACGTTTACGGCCCCAATGAGTATCACAAAGGAAGGATGGCATCTGTGATCTGGCATGCCTACGGTCAAATCATGCAGAAAGGTGAAATGAAGTTATTTCGTTCTCATAATCCAAATTACAAAGATGGGGAACAGATGCGTGATTTCGTGTATGTAAAAGATGTGGTAAATGTTTGTTACTTTCTGATGAGGCATAGAAAAGACTCGGGCATTTATAACCTGGGAAGTGGAAAAGCCCGCACCTTTCTGGGCCTCACCAAAGCTGTTTTTAAAGCGATAGATAAAGAACAAAATATCTCTTTCGTGGATACGCCCGCAGATATCCGTGAAAAATATCAGTATTTTACTGAAGCTGATATGCGCAAACTCAAATCTATTGGTTACAGTACACCTTTTCATAGTCTGGAAGAAGGAATCAATGAATATGTGCAGCAATATTTAGCTCCACACAGGTATTATTAGAATTCAATTATCTACTCAAGTTTGCCCTGGCTAAAAAAATAAGCAGATGTTATTCAAATAGGATGCATGCTAACGATTGTTTAATTTAGCTTCAAAGCCAATTTTTTATGAAGCAATTTCCCATTGCCCCTCAAAAGGCAAGTGTAAAAAAAATCCATGACATACCTCTCATTGATAATTATGCGTGGCTACAGGAAAAAGATAATCCTAAAGTAGTGGACTACCTCAATGCTGAAAATGCATATGCCAGGGAAGTCATGAAAGATCAGGAAGAAACAGAAAAACAGCTTTACAATGAAATGAAGTCGCGTATTGTTCCTGATGACCAAAGTGCTCCTGTTCTCATTGATGATTATTACTATTACTCCCGTACCGAAGCACATAAGGATTATCGTATTTACTGCCGAAAGTTTCGTTCGCTAAATGCCAGGGAAGAAATTTTATTAGACTGTAACCGTCTGGCTGAAGGTCATGATTATTTCCATCTGGGAATATTTGAGATAAGCCCTGACCATAAAACTTTAGCTTATGCAATAGACACTGATGGCTCTGAACAGTATCGCATGTTTTTTAAAAACCTGCATGATCATACCCTCATGGTTGATCAGCTCAATAATATTTCAGATTCTGCGGCCTGGGCCATGGATTTTCAAACGCTATTTTATGTAGTTTTAGATAGTACTATGCGTCCTTATCAGGTGAAGAGACATAGCTTAGGAACTCGCCCTGAAGATGATATTGTAGTTTTTGAAGAGCCCGACGAGCGATTTTTTGTATCCGTAAGTCTTTCAAAAAATCAAAAATATTTACTGATTGACGTTGGAAGCAAAATAACTTCTGAAGTCAGATTTCTTCCAGCACAGGAGCCTAAAGGCGAATTCAAAGTATTCAGTCCCAGAGAGCAACATCATGAATATGAAATTTACCCGCATGATGATTTCTTTTATATAAGAACAAACTGGCAAGCTACGAATTTTAGGTTGATGAAAACCTCCCTTGACACTCCCGAAAAAAGCCAGTGGGTAGAAGTAATCCCTCATGACCCAGAAGTAAAAATTGAGGGAGTAGATGAATTTGCCGATCATCTGGCAATCTACGAAAGAGTAGAAGGCTTAACTCAGATCAAAGTGCTTGACCTGGTTGATTCCCAAAATAACCACCTGATCTCTTATGATGAGCCTGCATTTTATGTTTTTGGAGGAAATAATCCCACTTATCAAACTAAGACGCTTCGTTTCCATTATACCTCATTGCTGAAACCTAATACAGTTTACGATTACGAAATGCAGCAACGTGAAAAAAAGGTGGTTAAGCAAAGCGAAGTGGCCGGAGGCTATGACGAACATCAATACACCTCGGAAAGAATATTTGCCCAATCTCAAGACGGGACAGCAATCCCGATCTCTCTGGTATATAAAAAAAATATCCATCCTAAAGCTGTCAACCCTTTACTTCTTTATGGCTACGGATCATATGGTATCAATTCAGAGCCTTACTTCAATGCCAACCGCATAAGCCTACTGGACAGAGGGTTTATCTTCGCTATTGCACATATCAGAGGAGGAGCAGATATGGGAGAGGAGTGGTATAAATCAGGCAAACTTTTACACAAGAAAAATAGCTTTGATGACTTTATCTCATGTGCTAAACATTTGATAAAAGAGGGGTACACAGACGATAAACACCTATGTGCTTTGGGGGGAAGTGCCGGCGGCTTGTTGATGGGTGCGGTGATTAACTCAAAGCCCGATCTTTTTAAGGCAATCGTAGCTAAGGTACCCTTTGTGGATGTTTTGAATACGATGCTTGACCCAAACCTTCCCTTAACGGTGACTGAGTATGAAGAATGGGGAAATCCTCAGGATAAAAAATATTTTGAATACATCCGCTCCTATTCTCCCTATGACAATGTCAGTCAGAAAGCATACCCTAATATGCTCATAACCGCAGGGCTGAATGACCCCAGAGTAAGTTATTGGGAACCAGCCAAATGGGCTGCAAAATTAAGAGCGCTGAAAACTGATGACAACTTACTGCTTCTTAAAACTAATATGGATGCAGGGCACGGTGGTTCCTCCGGGCGGTATGAATACCTTAAAGAGATAGCTTTTGAATATGCTTTTTTATTAAAAGTATTAAGACTTTAGCCTTACCAACTCAATTATTATTTTTCTGTTTATTATATTTCATTAGCCTATTTTCTATCTAAAATACACATCCTACTATGAGCTTAAGAATTGACCTTAAAGAGACAGTCCCTTCAAATGCAGAACGCATCCTCCAAAGTTTTCTTGATGAATGTAGAAGCGCTTTGCAGCAGGAAGATCCACACAAGGCAATTCACGAAGCGAGGAAAACCATGAAAAAAATGCGGGCTTTTAGCCGTTTATTCCGTGGTGAAATAGGAAAAAAAAGGTATAAGAAAACTAATATTTACTATCGTGACATAGCGCGTAAAATTTCAGATGAGAGAGATGTTACTGCCATGCTGGAGACAGTCAACCAACTGAACGAAGCAGTTGATCAGGCACTTTGCGGACAAACCCTACAGGATCTCAAAAACCACCTTACTTCACGCAAATCAGCCATCAGCAGGATTCAAATCAATCAGCAGAAACTGTTAGAAAATCTATTGGAAGACCTGAAAAAAGGTGAAACTATTCATGCGAAATGGAAAATTAAAAATGATGACTTTTCTGCGTTTTCCAAAGGTATATCTCTCACGTATGGCAAATGTCAGGAGGCTATGAAAAAAGCTTACAAAAAGCCATCCACAGCGAACTTTCATGAGTGGAGAAAGCGAAGTAAATATCTGCGTTATGAAGTTGATTTTCTAAGAGATATCTGGAAAAAGCCCCTGAAAGCGCTGGAGAAAGAACTACACCAGCTCACTGATTATCTGGGTGATGATCATGATTTGGCGGTACTGAAAACTTATGTTGAAGACATGAACTTAGAAAACACTGAGGCTCAGGCAGCACTTTTTTCTGTGATGGACGAGAAACGAAAAGAGCTTCAAACACTGGCTAAACCACTGGGCAAAAAAATTCTATCGGAAACTCCTGAACAGTTTGTAGCTCGGCTTTCGGATTACTGGAAACAAAAGCACAAAGAAAATGCTATTGATTAACATGAGTAAATTGTTTGTTTTTTTGAGTGAGGATGTACATTCTTTGCGAATTATTCTAATTTTGTCTGACTTATCATTTAAAGAAAATAACCATAGTAATGGCTGAATACGACTTTCGTGAGATTGAAAAAAAGTGGCAGAAATACTGGAAAGAAAAAGAAATTTATAAAGTTGATGTAGATACCAGCAAGCCTAAATTTTATATACTGGATATGTTCCCCTACCCTTCCGGTGCAGGTTTACACGTTGGTCATCCCCTCGGTTACATTGCTTCTGATATTGTCTCCCGATATAAGCGAATGAAAGGTTACAATGTGCTTCATCCCATGGGATTTGATGCTTTTGGCCTACCTGCCGAACAGTATGCCATCCAAACAGGTCAGCACCCTGCCATTACTACTGAAAATAATATCAAACGCTACAAAGAGCAGCTTGATAATATAGGCTTCTCCTTTGATTGGGATAAAGAAGTGCAAACCTGTGACCCTGATTATTATCAATGGACTCAGTGGATATTCCTCCAACTATTTCATAGCTGGTATAACCAGGAAACTGATAAGGCTGAACCCATTGAAAAGCTCATCGGCAGCTTTGAAAAGGACGGTAACCAGAAGATTAGCGCAGCCTGTGATGAAGATACCCCTGCTTTTTCTGCCGAAGAATGGCAGCAGATGGATGAGCAGCAACAGCAACTGATTTTGCTAAACTATCGCCTCACTTATGTCTCGGATACTGTAGTAAACTGGTGTCCGGAACTGGGTACAGTGTTAGCCAATGATGAGGTAAAAGACGGATTTTCAGAAAGAGGAGGTTATCCGGTGGAGCGTCGTAAGATGCGACAGTGGATGATGCGCATCACTGCCTATGCAGACCGCTTGCTTTCTGGTTTGGATACCATTGATTGGTCAGATTCGCTTAAAGAGATGCAACGCAACTGGATTGGTAAATCCTTTGGATGCGAACTGGACTTCAAAGTAAAAGATAGTGATATCGTCCTTACTGCTTTTACAACTCGCTCAGATACCATTTACGGCGTTACTTATGTTACGCTTGCTCCTGAGCATGAACTGATTGCCCAACTCACTACCCATGACCGGAAAGCTGAAGTAGAAGCCTATGTGGAAATTGCCAAAAACAGATCCGAAAGAGATCGTATGGCAGATGTCAAAACCGTATCCGGAGTATTTACCGGAAGTTACGTGATCAACCCCATCAATGGAGAAGAGATACCGCTTTGGGTTGCCGATTATGTATTAGCTGGCTATGGTACTGGAGTTGTTATGGCAGTACCCTCTTCTGATGATCGTGATTTTCGCTTCGCCAATCATTTTGACCTTCCTATTATTCCGGTCATTGAAGGTACTGAAGAGATGGGTGATCCGACCGAAAAGAAGCACGGAAAGATGATCAATTCTGATTTTCTGAATGGTATGGAATCAACAGAAGCGATCAAAGCGGTTAATGAAAAAGCTGAGAAAGAAGGAGTTGGAAAACCCAAGGTCAATTACAGAATGCGTGATGCCGTGTTTAGCCGCCAGCGCTATTGGGGAGAACCGGTACCCATGTATTTCAAAAATGGTGTCCCCCACCCTATGTCTAAGGATGAACTTCCTTTAACTCTCCCGTCAGTGGACGAATATAAACCTACCGCTACCGGAGAGCCTCCATTGGGAAGAGCAGTGGATTGGAAATATGATGATCAGTACGAATATGAACTGACGACCATGCCAGGCTGGGCAGGTTCCAGTTGGTACCATTTCCGGTATATGGATCCTCACAACAAAGAAGAAATGGTGAGCAAGACCAAGCAGAGTTACTGGGAAAATGTGGATTTATATATTGGGGGCACAGAACATGCCACCGGCCACCTGCTCTACTCTCGTTTCTGGACAAAATTCCTTTACGACCGAGGCTATGTCACTGTGGACGAACCCTACAAAAAGCTGGTGAATCAGGGGATGATACAGGGGGTAACTCAATACAGTTATAGATTAATCCCTGATATTTCCATGATAGAAGGAACCAGTTTCTCGCTAGCAGATATGCCTTATATTGAAATTTCCAAAAATAAAGCTAAAGCTTTAATGGATGGAAATAACAATATTAAAATAGAGTTAGGTTTGAAACTGAGTGAAAACAGTTTAAACCCATCGCAACTACACAAAATTGATTTTAAGAGTCGCTTACAAATGTGGCCGACCGATATTAGATTTGTTAAAGACGACGAACTTGATATAGAGAAATTTGTAAAAAGTGATCCACAAAAAAATAATTACATTTTTTTAAAAGAGGATAATAAATTTATATGTGAAAGTGTAGTTGAAAAGATGTCTAAACGTCTTTTGAATGTTGTCAATCCAGATGAGGTAGTTGAGCAGTACGGAGCAGATACTCTGAGAATGTATGAAATGTTCCTGGGGCCATTGGAGCAATCCAAACCCTGGAATACCAATGGTATAGACGGCGTATTTAAGTTTCTTCGTAAACTCTGGCGTTTATTTTATGATGATGCCAATAATCTATTAGTCAATGAAGAAAAGGCTACAGAAGCAGAACTAAAGATACTGCACAAAACCATTAAAAAGGTTCAGGATGATATAGAAGCCCTTTCTTTCAACACTTCAGTAAGTAGCTTCATGATCTGTGTGAACGAACTTACTAGCTTAAAGTGTCATAAAAGAGAAGTACTTGAAAAGTTAGTGCTGATCATTTCTCCTTTCGCACCTCACATCGCAGAGGAACTATGGAATAGCCTGGGTCATGAAACCAGCGTTATCAACGAAAGTTTTCCACAGTTTGAAGAAAAATATCTTATTGAGGCCTCTCATGAATATCCAATCTCAGTAAATGGTAAAGTCCGTGCGAAGATGCAGTTTGCTTTGGATATGCCAAAGGAAGATATAGAAAAAGAGGTACTTGCAGCAGAACAAATACAAAAATGGACACAAGGGAAGCCTCCCAAAAGGGTGATCATTGTGCCTAAAAAGATTGTAAATATTGTTGTGTAGGATCTAATCTTCTAAACAGCGGGAGAGTTAATATAATTATTTTTGGTCAGTCTAAATCCTAATTTAGATGTGAGCTGCTAATCATATAATTTCAAGAATGTAATTTTTTCACTTTGCTAATAAGGTAATATGCTTTGTAGAATAGGCAGTTCAGAATAAAAATGGATAACAGTCTTTCAAATAGTTGAACTTATTATTTTACTCTCCCATTTATTTAGTTAGTTTTAATATCAATTTTATTGATACTCAGTATTATGAAACCTTTAGTATTTTTAATATTCTTAGCGATTTCTTCAACGTTAATATTTTTTGCATTTACTCAAAAGGATGCCGTAGAGAATGAAGCCCAGATTCAGATAGTTAACTTAAGTAAAGGCGATACCAGTGGATTTGATGCTCTACGTTCCTCCTTTAAAAAAAGAAATCCTGGTTATGACCTTGATTTCTTCTTTCAACAAAAATCCCTTCCATCAAAAGATGCTTACCGCCTGGTTTTTATTCAAACTGGTGAAGGTGAAGTGAGTATCAAAGAAAAGTCTTCAGAATTCTCTGTTGGTGATATTATTTATCTGGATAAAGGTGAGTCTCTGGAAAGTGATAGTAAATTAGATGCTTTGGTATTTGATGTTCCTGACCCTCTACCTTCTGAGGTACCTCAATTTATCCGTCCTGACTGGGATCCAAACATTACTGATGTGCCGGGAGGTTGTGCTACAGAAAGAAACGCTTATCGCAGAATTTTACTTACCTGGAAAGACGAAGTGGGTGAATATCTTTATCATGCACTGAATGCTCATAGAGTGAGAATTATGGATTCATTTACACACTATCATCCTATTGATGGGGGATTTGATGAGTTTTATTTAGTTCAGATGGTTCTTCCTGGAGCTCGCCTGATTACGTCTACAAATGTTGATTTGATTGAACAACCCCATAAGCTTGAGCAAGCTGATGCTCATAATCTACTTCAGTCTACAGATCTTGAAGTAGGTGACTTAGTATATATTCCCAGAGGTATCGCGCATCGTGGACTTGGTGGCGTGCTAACCCAAGTTATCACCGTTCCCGGATTTATCCCAGGTTCAGAAATTGGAATTGACCATCATCTGAGAGCCATAAACGAAAGCCTTTCTCTTGAAGGTGAGGATGCCATACCCTATAATAAGGATGCTTCTGAACAGGCTGTTATTAAATAACACCTCCAAAATTAAGTATTTACAACTTCAAATTATCTCCACTTTCAAACATTTCAATAGAAACCTCTCTCTGAGTTTTCAACTTTTACTATGGAATAGTTTTTTATAGAGTACTTGAAAAGGAAAAGTAAAGAGCTAAATTTGAATCCGATAGCAAAGAGGTTAATACTATGGCAACATTTGAAATGGTTATGCCCCGTATGGGTGAAAGTATCATGGAGGGAACTATCCTGAAATGGTTAAAAGAAGAAGGAGACTTTATTGAGCAGGATGAATCAGTGCTTGAAGTAGCTACTGATAAAGTAGATACAGAAGTACCTGCCACACAAAGTGGTGTTCTCAAAAAAATACTGATACAAGAAGGAGAAATTGCCAAAGTTGGGAACCCTATTGCTATAATAGAGAATGATGCTACTAATAATGGTAGTGATACAAACCATGCAGAAGTCTCAGCTCCTGAAGTTGATTCACTAAAAAGTGATGCCCGTCGTCAGGACGAACCAATAAAACCACCAACGACAACATCTACAGCAGAAGTTGGCAAGAGAGGAGGCAGTCCATTTTATTCACCTTTGGTTAAAAATATTGCCAAAGAAGAAAACATTGGAGAAGAGGAACTTCAGCAAATTGATGGCACTGGAAAAGATGGTAGAGTTACCAAAAAAGATATTATTCAATACTTAGAAAACAGAAAGAATAAAGAGGTAAAGAATAACACTAAAACTCTTTCCGTAGCTGTAAAGGCCGGCCCGAATGATGAGATAATAGAAATGGATCGCATGCGAAAAATGATTGCAAATCGTATGTTAGAATCCAAAGACATATCTGCTCACGTTTCGTCTTTTGTTGAAACTGATGTCTCAAATATTGTTGCCTGGAGAAACAAATATAAAAATGTAGTTAAAGAAAGAGATGGTGAAGCATTAACTTTTACTCCTATATTCATTGAGGCTATCGCTCAGGCTATCAAAGACTACCCTATGATTAATGTTTCTGTTGATGGTGACAAAATTATCAAAAGAAAAGACATCAATATTGGAATGGCAGTAGCTTTAGAAAATGGTAATCTTATTGTACCTGTCATTAAAAATGCTGACCAACTTAGCTTACTTGGGCTTACAAAAAAGGTAAATGAACTTGCCCACAAAGCACGGAAGAATCAGTTAAGTGCTGATGACTTATCAGAAGGCACATATACTGTGTCTAATATCGGATCTTTTGGTAATTTGATGGGTACGCCAATTATCATGCAGCCTCAGGTAGCAATACTAGCTTTAGGTACAATAGTAAAAAAGCCCAGTGTGATTGAAACTCCAGCTGGTGATGCAATTGGCATCCGGCATAAAATGTTTCTTTCTCATTCTTATGATCACAGGGTAGTTGATGGAGCTTTGGGAGGGATGTTTGTAAAAAGGGTGGCTGATTTACTTGAAGGTTTTGACACAAACAGGATTATGTAATAACTGAAGTTACGCAACTAAGCTGATACCTAATCCTTGCTTTATATCATTCAAATAGGCAAAGGCAGTTTTAA